>DASYTP010000274.1:0-17481 GCA_036002145.1 Bacteroidota bacterium
CATGATTCACCGCGATGCGGTGAATCCACGTGTAGATTTGGGCCTCCTGGCGGAATTCTTCCATATGCTCATATACTTTTATGAAAATCTCCTGCGTGAGATCGCGCGCGGCTTCTTCGTCCCGGGTGAAGCGATACGCCAACCGGAGAATCCTCTCGCCATACATAGTATACAGCTCATCAAAACCACCTGATTCACTCAAATGCTGGCCTGTTACCGTTTGAATGGTTAGACACGCCCCCTACCCTGTTTCTTGCAGAAATAGAGTTACGCCCCTCCGTTATGCCTTTTGAAAACAAAGATGACCCTGTCTGAACCTGGCCGGTGTCTGCGCGCCTCCTCATCCCAAAAATAGGCAGCTTCAGCATCTACTCTGGCCACTTCTACCACCCCCACCAGGAAGTAATTGGCCCTGATGTAGCGATCCGACCATTCGAAAATGGTTTGAGGCGCTTCAGAGGATGCAAGCCATGAGAATGGAAATCTGCACAAGGCCACCATTTCGGGCTTTGAAGCTTCAATCTCCTCGATCATCTCGGCCTGCATCCTCCCGTTGTATGGCTGCGGTTCCATCAGGCTGTAGGTATAGATATACCCCGTCGCCGACAACCGGTCCGCGTAAAAATAAATCTGTGGCTCCGAGCCAAGAACGGCGATCCTATCCTCTTTATTTGTGTGTTGGCGGATGTAATCGGCAACACGGACGGATTCGGTAAAGGCATTCCCCCGGTATCGCTTATTAGCAACCTCCTCGGGGCTATATTCCAGATAATAGGAACGCAATCGTACCACGCCGGCTGCCGATGCAATCATAAACATTCCAACGGCTAACCATGAAGGCCAGCCGGTGCTCCAGCCGGCGACGATTCGATTTCGAATGAAATCGGCGCCGATGCCCGCAAGCAGACCGACAGCCGGTGCAAACAATACGAAGTAGTGTTCACGAAAATAGAAACCAGGGCATACCGCCAGGAAAGAAATGAGAACAATAGCGATGACAAAAACTTTCCGGTGAGACTCAAAGCCAGAAAACCCCAACGTTAATGCCCCTGCGATCGCAAACGACCACAACCCTCCGTTCTGACCGAACGTCGAGCGGAAGAAAGACTCGAGGTACATCTTTCCTTCATACCAACCGACCGCCGACGCGTACTGGCTGCCGTATTCAAACGTCCAGAACCAAAACCGGTCGAACACGCCCGCCGAGTGAAGCCACGCGAGCAACAATAGTAGCGGTACAAGGACGCCGATCGCGACGGCACTTACGGACTTTAGTGTCTCCAAAAGAGAAACTCTGGCAACGAGCCCCCGGTGGTAGGTAACCGCGAGGAGGGCGATGAGCGCGAAGGCAGCGCCGGGTTGCTTCATCAGGACACTTGCCCCCAGCAATAATCCGCTTGCGAAGAGCAGCAGTGTTTTTTTTTCTCGGGTAAGCGCACGCTGAAGCACAAGCAAACCCGCGACGGCATAGAACACCACGAAGTGTGTCGCGTGAGCGGCAAGGCCCAATAAGGCAGGACTGAGCGTCAACAGCGCAAACGTACTTGAGGCCACAAATGCCGTAAGGGGATTGAATAACCGCCTGATGCCCACGAAGAGCATGAGAATCGTGCCCACGTTGACAAGGAGAAAGCCGAGATGAACGCCAACCGTCGTTTGACCGAAGATCGACATGGACAACGCATACATCATCGATGTCCCGGGAAGTTTCATGTTATAGGCCTTGGCGAAAGGGGCATAGCCCTTGAGCAAGAGTTGGCCCATGTAGGCATACTCACCTTCATCGCGCTCGAGCGGGGTACTCAATAACCGGATGCGGACGAAGGCGATGAATAGGATGACAAGTCCGAGCAATAACCAATAGACGGTTAAAGTGCCGGACTTTTCGGCAGGAGTACTTGCTAGCCCCTCTTGCTCAATTTTCGTGGGATCTGGGTAATTTTCAGCCAAAGTTCTTCGAGGAAAGTTCTCACGAGGTGGGGAGAATCCGCTCAGTACAGTGTAAATGCCGGGAGATGGGGGATTAATTGCTTTTGTTCGGCGCGCTGAAATAACATTTCCAGTGCCTGTTTCCCTCTTTCTCCCATATCGATCGTCAACTCGCTCACGTACATCTTCACGAACTTTTCCCCCGTTTTATGATCGATCCCTCGCCCCCATTGCATCGAGTAGGGAATCGACTCATCCTGGTGCTTATACCCATATGCGATGCTCTCCTTTAAACCTTCTGAAAGCCGATTCGCAAGTTCGCTGCCGAGGTCTTTCCTCACGACGTCGAGTCCCAATGGTAACGGCAGTCCTTGAGTTTCCGTGTTCCACAGTTCACCGAAATCGAGAACCTTGTGATAACCGAGGGACGCGTACGTGAGCTGTCCTTCGTGAATGAGCAGCCCGGCATCAACGGCGCCGTTATCGACCGCTTCCATGATCTTGTCAAACGGCATGTCGATACTTCCGATGCCGTCAGTGAACATTTTGAAGAGGAGTGCTGCCGTCGTCAATGGTCCGGGCGTGGCGACAGTTTTGCCTTTCAGCTCTGCGAGCGATTTGTATTTCTGGGAAATAATGACGGGCCCGTATCCTTCGCCCATGCTCGCCCCGGTGCGCATGATCCAGTATGTATCAGCGACATACGGAAACGCATGCGCGGAGATTGCAGTGACTTCCAGCTCGGCCTTCATCGCGCGTTGATTCAATGATTGTATATCTTCGAGCACGTGCTCGATGCGGATTCCATCGAGCTTCACCTTGCCACTCGCTAGCCCGTAGAACATGAACGCATCGTCGGGATCGGGACTGTGACCTATCTTGATAATTCTTTCCGGCATGGTGACGAAGATACTCATTTTATATCTGACTTGAAAATCATTCAAAGCAAAAGTCGAAGGAAAAAGTTATATTCAAAGCACCAATAACCATTAACGAATAACAAGTAACCGCTCTCTTGACAAAGCTCGTCTTACTGCGGCACGGCGAAAGTGTCTGGAACAAGGAAAACCGTTTCACGGGCTGGACCGACGTCGATCTATCGGAAAAAGGAATTCAGGAGGCACGACAGGCCGGCCTCGCACTGAAGGAAAATGGTTTCTCCTTCGATGTTGCCTATACCTCCGTGCTCAAACGCGCGATCCGCACGCTGTGGATCGTCCTCGACCAAATGGACGCGATGTGGATCCCCGTGCACAACTCTTGGCGGCTGAACGAGCGGCACTACGGCGCGCTGCAGGGACTGAACAAGTCGGAAACGGCGGCGAAGTATGGTGAAGCGCAGGTGAATATCTGGAGAAGAAGCTATGCAATCCCGCCCCCGGCACTCGATGCGAACGATCCCCGCAGCCCGGCCGGAGATCCCCGGTACAGGAATCTTCAAGAGAATGAAATCCCGTTGACGGAATGTCTGAGGGATACCGTCGCGCGTTCCGTTCCGTACTGGCAGGATGTCGTAGCGCCTGCGATCAAATCGGGGAAGCGGGTGATTATCGCCGCGCATGGAAACAGCCTGCGTGCGCTTGTGAAATATCTCGACAACATTCCGGACGACAAGATCGTCGATGTGAATATCCCCACCGGCATCCCGTTAGTGTATGACCTGGACGACAACCTCAAGCCGACAGGCAGCGCCTACCTCGGCGATCCGGAAGCAATCAACAGGGCCATGCAATCTGTGGCAAACCAGGGAAAAGCAAGGTAACGATCAGGAAATCGCTCCGAAGAACGCCCGGAGTTTTTTCTCGTCGAGGTTGCCGTTCGTCCGGACTCCGCTGCACACATCGAGAGCGAATGGCTGAACACGACGAATCGCTTCCTGCACATTCTCGGGCTTCAATCCTCCTGCCAGAAACACCGGGACGTTTACCGACTCCCGGATCTGCCTGCTGACATTCCAATCATGCACCCGCCCGGTACCTCCAAGCTCTTTGACCGCAAGCGACGGATTGCCCGAATCCAACAACAATGCATCGACGCGGGGGGCTATCGCAACAGCCTCCTCAAGAGAATTCTTATCTCTCACGTGAACGACCTGTACGATGCGAATTCCCGGGAGCTCCCGACGCAAGACGTCGTATTCCCGGATCGGGAATTGATCGACGAGTTGCAGGGTGTTGACGTTGCTTCTGCGTTGTTGATCGATCACCTCGTCCGCCGACTGTTTACAGGTGAGCAGGAAAGTTGCAACACCCGGCGGCACAGAAGCCGCAATTTCGGCGATCAACTCTTCGGGAATAGGTCCCGGGCCGCTCGGCATGGCCGATACTAGTCCGACTGCTGAAGCCCCAAGTTTGACAGCAAGATGTGCTTCTTCAATACTTCCAATACAACAGATTTTTACGCGAGGTTTTTGAATCGCTTCCATGTTTAGATCAGTTCTTCGTAGCGAAAACAATTCGTCAGATGATCGTTCACAAGTCCGCATGCCTGCATGAAAGCATAACAGATCGTCGATCCAACAAATTTGAATCCACGGCTTTTCATGTCCTTGCTCATTGCATCCGATTCTTTCGACATAGGCGGAACTTGCTTTAAGGATTTCCATTTATGGACAACCGGCTTTCCGCCGACAAACTGCCAGACGTAATTGTCAAACGATCCGAACTCCTCTTGTACGTCAAGGAACGCTTTTGCATTTTGAATAAACGCCTCGATTTTCAATTTATTTCGGACAATGCCTTCGTTCTTGAGGAGTTGTTTGATTTTTTTCGAATCGTATTCGGCGATCTTCGCAGGATGAAAGTTATCGAACGCGCTGCGGTAGTTCTTTCTTTTCCTGAGAATCGTAATCCAGCTCAGTCCCGCCTGTGCACCTTCGAGGCAGAGCATCTCAAACAGTCTGCGATCGTCATGAACGGGGACACCCCATTCATGATCGTGATACGATGCGTACACTGGATCGCTGTCACCCCATGAACATCTATGCTTCATTGTCTTTTCAGAATTTGAATTCGATTTACGAAACAGGACACTACGTACTCACGGCTTTCCGGTAACAATGATCAAACAGCAGCCGCCACTCGATTTGCTGTATCTGCCGGCACTGCTCGTCCAGTCGGCGATCCCGACTCAAGGCTTTCTCACAAAGGTCCACAAATCCAAACGGATCCCACCGATCGCCTTTCGAAATATCGTGTATGGAGTTGTTGTGCGTGTGGAGCTGCTTACACTGATTCTCGAGTTCAAGAAAGATTTCATGTTCGCCAACGCGGCGCAGCCAATACTTACTGTTGGAGAAGTCTCCTTCCCTGCGGTGCATGATGGCGTGCCAGTAGCTTCCATCCTGTGTTTCGATGGATTGTGCGATGCTGTGGCATTCTTCGAGATGATCGTACAAGAGCCATAATCCCGCAACGCAAAGTCGCGCAGATGTCATCACTTGGAACAAAGACGTATAATTTACCCTTAAGTCAAATAAAATGTCAATAGTTACTTATGCTGCCACTCTTTGACTTCGCTCACAAAGTTAGCAAACTGAGCCAGTACCAAGCAATATCCGTGCTTGAAATTGTCACATCCGCTCTCTATATTTGAGTAGCTCCTACACCGGCCCGCCGACGAAGCAATTTGTTACATAAGAGACCGGAGGTCTCCCCATGAAATACTGTTTCGGATTACTCGTCCTATTGTTCACCGCATGCGCGGAAAACCCGACGGCGACCGTGACGACCGCATTCAATAGAGAATTCGACCTTCGCGTCGGTCAACAGGCAACTATCCCAACTGAACACGTGGGGATCACGTTCCTGAGGGTTGCTGAGGATTCCCGCTGTCCCGACAATTCGCGATGCATCTGGGCGGGGAACGGCAAGATTGCTGTGAGCATAAACTACTCGCGATTTGCGCCGCTCGACACATCTCTCAATACCTACGTGCAACCTCAGCGCGTCTCCTGCAATGGGATTACCGTCGAGTTGTTGAAGCTATCCCCGTATCCACATGCCGGAACGCCGATCCTGCCCGGCGAGTACATCGCCACCCTGAAGATCACGAAGAACGGATAACGGCCTTCGTTACTGATTGTCAAGGTAGACGAAGTGCTCCACTTTCGGGGTACCAGGTCCCCTATGAAAAGCGTGCACACGTTCCTCGAAGGCTTTGTCCGCCACCGTTACCCGCTCGTGCTGGCGCATGTGTTCCACCCAGGACTCGACGACAAAATGCTCGACGTATCGTTTCGGGTCTGCGACATCCCGAAATATTCCCCATTGAATCGCCCCATCCCGCTTGCGCACACGGCTCAGCGCATGAACGGCATTTGAGAATTCCATTGCGTTTTCCTCGTCGATGCGGTATTCCACCGTCACCATCACCGGACCTTGTTCGGGATGCGGCTCAAAAGCAAGCGCCGGCTCCACCCAGTGCATCGAAGGGGAAAGATCGACGCTTCCATCGATCACCAATCTGAATTTCATTGTGCTCACCATTCCGAGAATCGCGCCGGCAGCAGCGATCGTGAGTGCGGTTGACGTTCCGGCTTGCGCCGCCAATACGCCCCAGATTGCCGATCCGCCGGCAAACCCACCAAAGAATACCAGTATGTAAACCGCCATTGCTCTCGCACGCACCCATGGAGGGGCGGCAATCTGTGCGCCGAGATTAAAGCTCGACATGAGAATCATCCATGCAATGCCGCCCGCGAACATAGCCGCGCAGACTGCCGGATATTTCTGCATCAACCCGAGCGTCACCAGCAGGAAGGCAAACAACACCGTCGCAAGCCGCACCAGCGTATCGACGGAAAACCACGTGCGCAGCTTTGCCATCACGCCCGCACCGGTAACGGCCCCCACACCGAATACGCCGATGAATACGCCGAAATCGACCGGACTCAACCCCATCTCGTGCCGCACGATGTAGGGAAGCGTTGCCCACATCGCACTTCCAAAGAAGATGAAGGCTGCTGTGCGAATGAGCACTGCCTGGAGCATTGGCGCATATCGCACATATCTGAGACCCGCCCTCATCGCCCCCAGCATGCGCTCCGCCGGCAAAATGCTTTCGTGGTGCTCGCGGCGCCACCGATAGAGTACGATGACCACACCGATGAACGACAGGGAATTCAACGCGAACACAGCCCACGGACCGGATGCTGCAATGACAAAGCCGCCGAGAGCCGGGCCAAAAGCGCGGGCGATGTTAAACCCGACGCTTCCCAATGCCACGGCAGAGGAGAGCTCCGTACGTCCGACGATCTCCTGGAGAATAGCCTGCCATGCCGGGCCGTTCATCGCGGCGCCGATATTAAGCACGAACGTAAGCACGAGCAACATCGCCGGCGTCATCGTACCGGTAAGCGCGGTGATCGCCATTAACGCTGCGACGGCGATCATCCAGGACTGCGTTGCGATGAGAATGCGCCGACGATCGAGAATGTCTGCAAGAGCGCCTGCGGGCAGTGAGAAGAGAAAGATTGGCAGCGTCAGCGCCGTCTCGAGCAGACCGACGAGCGTGGGCGAAGTCGTCAGCGATGTCATCAACCAGCCCGCTCCCACTTCATGCATCCAGGTCCCGACATTCGAAGCAAGCGACGCGATCCAAAGGGCACGAAATACCGGCTGTTTCAACAGCCGGAACGTCGAGCCTTCTGGTGATCGATCTGCAGTAGACATCCTACTTGTTGCCGCTCAATCGTGGATTTTCAGGAATAAATGTCACCTGTTGCTGGGGAAGCGTTAGCTCGCCGAGTCGAATCCCCTGGATCGTGAGCGTCAACTGCTCACCTGCGATTTTGTTCCAGTCATCCTCACCCGTCACTTCGCTGCCCGTCATGGATACGGAATCCGAAGACAACGGCAGGATCATTACGTGCGGCAGTGGAATGAACTTATCGTTGTACTGGTATGAGACATTGCGCGAAGAAATTCTTACCGCCCCGGGGTCAAGAAACAATGTGTCGCGGCTGCTATTGACAAAAGTGACCGTGATATTTGTGTGAACACCACGGTCCATGATGTAACGCGCCCGGAAACGATAATCGATCCTGTGCTTCGCATCCGTCGCGCGGTATTCTTCACAGTTGCAATTCGCCGTGGATGCACGGTATGAATACGTTGAACGCGTGACTCCACAGCCGGACGCAATCACACCGGCAATGAGCAATATCCAGCGCTTGATGATCTCCGTCCTCAATGCAGTACTTTTTTCGTCGGCCTTATTTTCTCGTATCCCGGCTTGATGACGTTGTAAATCAGATTGATGCGCTGCTTGTACGGGATGAATGCGCTCTTCATCGCGTTGAGAGTAAGTTTTTCCAGATCACCCAGCGTCAACTTGAATCCCTCATGCGCAATCTTGAGTTCCTTTGTCATCGTTGTGTTGCTCATGAGCCTGTCGTCGGTATTCAACGTCACCCGAAATTTGTACCGGAAAAGTATCCCGAACGGGTGTTCCTTGACGCTATTCGCGGCGCCGGTATCGACGTTACTTGTTAAACAAAGTTCAAGTGGAATTCGTTTATCCAGAATGTACTGTGCGAGGTATCCCATGTTAACAACTTCAGTCGGATCGTCGTCGGAAACGGTGATGTCTTCGATGAGCCGCGTAGCATGACCGATACGATGGGCGCCGCACCACTGGATCGCCTGCCAGATCGATTCCTTGCCGAATGCTTCACCCGCATGGATGGTTATGTTGAAATTGTTTCGTTGAATGTAGTGAAACGCATCCACGTGCTTCTTGGGGGGATAACCCCCTTCCTCACCGGCGAGGTCAAACCCGACTACGCCCCGCTCACGGAAGTCGATCGCAAGCTCTGCCATCTCCTGCGAGAGCTTCATGTTGCGCATCGCGCAAATGATGAGACCGAACTCGACCCCGAAATCCTGTTTACCTTTCTCCAGCCCTTTCAGCACGGCGGAGACGATTTCTTCCCAGTGCAGTCCTTTCTCAGTATGAAAGACGGGGGCAAATCTTGTCTCCACATACACAACGCCGTCATTATGCATGTCCTCCATCATTTCGTACGCGACGCGTTCCAGCGCCTCTTCGGTTTGCATCACGCCGCAGGTGTGCGCGAAACCTTCCAGATACAGCGTCAGGCTTCCGCGCTTGGCTCCCCGTTGAAACCATTCCTGGAGGTCCCCAGGGTCGTCGGTCGGCAGTTTATTGTATCCCATATCTCTCGCGAGCTCAATGACGGTCAGTGGCCGCAGCCCGCCGTCGAGGTGATCGTGGAGGAGAACTTTGGGCAGGGAGCGGATGGATTTTTCGGTTAGTTTCATGGGGGAGTCGTTGAGTAGATGAGTAGTTGAGTAGTTGAGTAGTTGAGAACATTGGCGACGGATCAATCCGCAATCGACAATCCGAAATCCGAAATCACGACAGCTTTCCCACCGCCTTTTCCACCGCTTGCAGAACACTTCCCTCTTTGACCAACCCGATCGCCCTCTGGATGTCTTCGTGCAGCACCCGGTCCGTGTCGAGGTGGCGGATGTATTTGCGGATGGCGTCGTGCGCGGCCAGTATTCCTTTTCCCGGCCTCATGTTTTTGCCGGTCGTCGGGTGAACCCGGGAGAAATCCACTCCCTGGGCGGCAACCATCAATTCAATGGCGATAACGGTTTGCACATTTTTCAGAACTTGCCAGACTTTCAGAGCGCTGATAGATCCCATACTATTATGATCTTCCTGGTTCGCCGACGTCGGGATCGAATCGACGCTTGCCGGATGCGCAAGCACTTTGTTCTCCGAGACGAGTGAAGCGGCCGTGTACTGTGCGATCATCATGCCTGAATGCAGTCCACCATGCTCGGTGAGGAAGCGCGGCAAGCCGCTCAGCATGCCGTTCACCATGCGCTCGATGCGCCGCTCGGAGATGCTCGCAAGTTCCGAGAGTGCGATAGCGAGAAAATCCAGCGCGAGGGCCACGGGTTGACCGTGAAAATTACCCCCTTCAAGATGCATCCTGTTTTTTGCAAAGATAAGCGGATTATCCGTTGCGGAGTTGATTTCCGTTGTAATGACATCGTACGCGTACGCGACGGCATCGCGTGATGCTCCATGTACCTGAGGTGCGCATCTGATCGAGTAGGCGTCCTGGACTCGCGGATCATTGTATCGATGCGACTCGCGGATCTCGCTGCCGGACATAAGTTTGCGCAGGTTCGCGGCGCTCGTCCGTTGCCCCCGGTGCGGTCGGACATCATGAATTCTCCTGTCGAACGAAGTGTCGGTGCCCTTCAGTGCTTCGACGCTCATTGCCGCGGCGATATCGGCAAGCATGCACAATTGCGAAGCCTCATGGACGGCGAGCGCACCGAACGCACCCATCATTTGTGTTCCGTTCACCAGCGCCAGTCCTTCCTTGGCGCCGAGTTTCAGAGGTTTCAGGCGGATAGCTCTCAACGCTGCCCCACTGGTGAGGAGTTTACCTTTGTACCAAACTTTGCCCTTCCCGATCATCGTCAGGACGAGATGCGCCAGGGGGGCAAGATCGCCACTCGAGCCGACCGAGCCGCGCGACGGAATCACCGGGACTATCCCGGAATTGAAAGCCCTTTTAAAAAACTCCATCGTCTCGACACGAATCCCCGAAAATCCCTTGGCAAGCGCGTTGAGGCGAAGGATCATCATCGCGCGGACAATTTCCGGGGGAAGCGGATCTCCCGTTCCCGCCGAGTGGCTGACGATGAGATTTTCCTGAAGTTGCTGGATGCGGTCGGGCTCAATCCGGACATTACTAAACTCACCGAATCCGGTCGTCACGCCATACACTGTTTCGCCACTCTTCAGCCATTGCTCGACAACTGCTCGCGAGGCACTCATTCGCTTCACGGCATGCGAAGGAAACGAGATTCTGGAAGGCGTCATCGAGCCGCGATAGACGTCTTCAATCGTCAGGGAATTGCCGTCAAGGATGAGATTGATCATAGAAAAAGTAGGAAAAATGTACGAAGAAGCGGGGTGAGATGCAATGGCTGGCTCGCTCGGTCAGCCGGATTGCAGCTGACTGTCTGAACCGCTGATGGATGTGATAGAATGATGGTGAAGATGATTGTTAAAGCCGTTCAGACTGAAGTTTTTGCTCGTTCGTGAGCCTTTTGAATTCCAGTCGTTTCGATCCGAAGTTAATGAGAAGCCCAATTTCAAGTTTGTAAGCTTCAAGGTAATTCAAGCACTGTGCAATATGTGTGCATTGAGCCGCGCCTCCGTCATCGCGATGCCCTCGGTCATCAACCGTACATTCGGTGAATCAGGAGCAGTCATATCTTCGTTGCAGGCAAAGCCACGAAGCGCCAGGACAAGACAAGGTAGTGCTATCATTTACCTACCGCAATGGGGCATTTACCCCATATGTCATTTTCCCCCTCATTTATCCACATAATCATGAATCTTTCTTAACTTGACTTTCTCCCTCGAACAAAATACCTCCGGACGCCTTTTATCACACAATCGGTTGACTTTCATTCCATTTTTGCCTACTTATGGGGACAAAACTTGAGGGATAATTATGGGGAAGGACCTACATCGGAAACCAACCGTGCTTGTCGTCGATGATGACGATAAGTTCTGCACGTTTACGCGCGAAGCCCTCTCCGGCGAGGGAGTTGCCGTTACGACGGCGTTAACGGGCCAGACGGCTATCGATGCGTGCAATAACGATTCATTCGACCTCGTACTCCTCGATCTCAAACTTCCCGACATGAACGGGAAAGACGTGTTCAAATCCGTTCGTGAGCATTCTCCTGCAACCGACGTCATGATCGTCACCGGCAACAAGAATATCGACGTTGCGGTAGACCTGCTCAAGCTCGGCGCCAAGGAGTATATTACGAAGCCCGTCGATCCGCCGGAGCTCATCCAGCGCGTGAAGTCTGCGCTTCGCTCTCGCACGGCCGAACAACGGTTGAAGCATCTCCAGTCGGAGTTTATGTCGCGGCTGCTGCACGACATACGCAGTCCCCTCAGCACCATGGGCTCAACGCTCGATTACTTGAAGAGCTCCACCGCCGGGAAGATCACCCAGCCTCAGCAGCTTCTTCTTGAGAACATGAAATCAAGCGTGAATCAGATGAACATGCTGTTGAGCGATATAATTGATTTTACCCTCCTCGAGTCCGGGAACGCGGATATCGAGAAACTCCCCACGAATCTCGACGAGCTTCTTCCGGCGATCTGCGACCAGCACAAAAGCAAGGCGGGAGAAAAGAACATTACCATCAGCTTCAAGAACAGGGGTAATATTCCCACACTCGAGGCCGACGCCGCAAGACTCGAACAGGTTTTCGGCAACCTGATTGATAATGCCATCAGGTATACCACCAACGGGGGATCGATTACGATCACGCTCTCTCCGGTGAAGCTACCGTTGAGCGGTCACGACAGGGAATCTGTCGAGATAACGGTTGCAGACACGGGCGCCGGCATCCCGAAAGAGGAACAACCCCTGCTGTTCGATCAGTATAAGGATATTCTCCTCGGGAAATCGTCACACAAGCGAACAACCGGACTCGGCCTCGCCATCTGCCGGAGTATTATCGAAGCTCACAACGGTACGATAACCGTCGAATCTGAGCCCGGGAAAGGAAGTACGTTCAGGATTCTCCTGCCGGCCGAGATGTAATTCCAATGAAGAGTGCGATTTGACACTGAAACACTGATTCACTATCTTCCTTACCAAACCAGCCTCCTTCGTTTCACTTACTCCAACATATGCGGATGACGTATTTCCTGCGGAAGATTCTGTACAATTTGTGCGTGCTCCTGCTTGTAACTCCTGCGATCATACCGGCGACCGCGCAGACATCTGCCGAGCTCTACGGACGGGTAATTGACTCCGTGTCGAGCGAGCCTCTTCCCTTCATCAACGTCGGGTTGAAGGGAACACGTCTCGGTGCATCGACCGATAACCAGGGTAACTTTCGCATCAGCAATATTCCGCCAGGGACGTACACGATTGTCTTCTCTGCGATCGGGTATGCCGTGAATGAACGGAGAGACGTCGTGCTGAAGGAAAATGATCGGGCGCAGCTCGATGCGGCGTTGTCTCCATCGGATATCTCGCTTGCAGAGGTTTCGGTGTATGGCGCGTCGCTTCGCCGCGAGCGCATCACGGAAGCGCCCGCCGCCGTTTCAGTGATAGATCCGGCCGAAATAAAACTGAATTCCACCTCGGGCCAGCTCCCGCGCCTGCTCGAGGCGCAGCCGGGCGTGGACGTCGTCCAGAGCGGCATTCAGGATTTCAATATCAACACGCGCGGTTTCAACAGCTCCCTGAACCGGCGGCTGCTCGTCCTCATGGACGGGCGGGACATTGCAATCGCATTTCTCGGCGCCCAGGAGTGGAACGGCCTGACTGTTCCGCTCGAAGACCTGGGCCGGTTGGAATTGGTCCGGGGACCCGGATCGGCACTCTACGGGCCGAACGCGTTTAACGGCGTTATCAATGTCTCAACGCCTCCGCCGAAGGACGTCCTGGGTACAAAATTCTCATACTCGCTCGGTGAACTCAACACCGTCCGTACAGATGTGCGTCAGGCCTCCATATTGGGAAATGGCTGGAGTTATAAAGCAAACTTCGGCACGGTTTCGAGCGGCACGTGGTCGAAATCGCGTACCGCCGTAGACACGAATGCAGCCGGTAATTTCGAGTATGCCGGCTTGCGCAGTGCGGGGATTGAGCGAAGGCCCTTGAGTAACGAGCCGGTGAGTTCCATTTATGGCTCCGGACGCATAGATTTTGATTTCAACGGGAATGACCTCGTTACGGCTGAGGCGGGACTTTCACGCGTGCAGAACGAATTATTTGTCACCGGCATCGGCCGCGTGCAGGTAACAGAAGCGGAAAAACCCTGGGGCAGGTTGAGCTATAACTCCGAACGGCTCAACGTCAATCTTTGGGGTCAGGGACGGCATTCCGTCGAACCGCAGTATTCTCTCGCCTCCGGCGCTCCATTGCTGGAGACATCCCAGATCTATCATGCAGAGGCTCAATACAACTTCTCTCCTGTTGCCGATATGCTGCGCGTCATCGTCGGCGCCTCACACCGGTACTATCATGTCGACACCGATGGAACGCTGATGGCTGCGGCTCACTATGACAACACTTCCGGTATATTCGGGCAGGCGGAGTATTCTCCGTTCGGTGCTCTCCGGCTTATCGCTGCAACGCGTTGGGATCGCAGCACGCTGCATTCAGATCAATGGTCGCCGAAAGGCGCCGTCGTCTGGACGCCGGGCTCTAACCACTCGGTTCGGGCTACGATCAACAAAGCTTTTCAGGTCCCGAACTACTCGGAAAAATTTCTGCAGGCGATCGCGGGATTCGCAGACCTGAGAGCATTCGGAGGAACGGGGACGGATCCTGTCTACGCCCGCGGAAACAATGGTCTTTCCGTGGAAAAAATAACCGGCTATGAAATCGGGTACCGGGGTATATTCCTGAACAACAAACTTTTCTTTTCCCTCGACGCATACTTCAACAGGGCAATAGATTTTGTTACCGACCTGCTGCCCGGCGTAAATCCGGATTATGCCTTCAATCCTCCACCCGGATTTCCGGCCGGACTGGCAGATATTGCCCGTGCCAACGGGATTTATTATCAAAATGGAAGACCGCAGGTCGTCTATTCGTACACGAATGCCGGTAAGGTCGACGAGCGCGGCACCGAGATGGGGATCATTTATTACATCAATGACGAGCTCCATTTCGACGGGACGTGGACATGGTACGACTTTGCGGTGAAGGAACAACAAATTGGAGACATTCTTCTTCCAAACGCTCCACGGCACAAGTTCTCCTTCGGCGGAACGTACAGGAGCCGGGCCGGATATGAGCTCAGCTTGACGGGAAGAAATATCCAGCCGTTTCGCTGGGCAGCAGGCGTGTTTCAGGGGGATATTCCCCCCTACACCCTGTTAAATCTTTCCGCCGGCTATCAGATTACGCGACAGATTCGCCTTAACGGTACAATCAGCAATTTGCTCAATCACCGCGTATACCAGATCTTCGGCGGATCTCTCATCGGGCGACACGCGATCGGCAATTTTACGATTACATTTTAACCCGGCGGAGAGAATGGAGCTCGATATGACGAATAGAATATTATTGGCGACATTGTTCTCCTCCATCGTGGCGGTCACAATCTTCCTCCCCGGGTGTACGGAAGAGGACGTCTCCACCCCACCCGGCATTATTAACACCGGCAACGCCGACTTCACGCGGTTTGTCGCAATCGGAAACAGTGTGACGGCGGGATTCCAATCGAACGCTCTCTCGCAGAGGGATCAGGTGTTTGCATACCCGAATCTCATTGCAAATCAAGTTCGCACATCGTTCGAAATTCCGTTGATCAAGAATCCAGGCATCGGGAATAGGATCCGGTTAAAGAATTTGACTCCAACTCTTGTCACCGAACCGAGTGTCCCGCTGGATCCCTCATCAAATCTCAACGTCGCGTTGCCACGGCCTTACAACAATCTCGGAATTACCGGGGCAATTCTGTACGACATCATGGACACCTCCGGCGCGTCTTCTGATTTTGCTTCGAAAAGCATCGCGCGCGGCAATCCATTCTTTGCGTTGACGCTCCGCAGCCGGCTGTTCGGCAACAGTATCTTCCAACAGGCGATGAGCCTTCAACCGACGTTCATCACTATCTGGATTGGAAACACCGACGTACTTGGCTATGCCGTCAGCGGCGGGAGAATCGGCTCGAACGTAGGGCCGCCCTATTCGGCGGACCCCCCCAGAACCAAACCCACCGAAACGGTGCTCTTCAGCGCATGGTACCGGGCACTGATGGACAGTTTGAAGGCAACCGGCGCCGGAATTGTCACCGCGAACATCCTCGATGTGACGGCGATTCCGTATTTCACAACGGTTGGACCTCAGATCCGCGCCAACCTTCCCCCGGGGTTGTATTTCAGATATCAGCGTAATGGGAATGCGGGACCTTCAAATCCCATCCTGGATACGACGACATTGAGCGGCGCGCCCACCGATCCGCTCATCCTGCTCAACGGGATTACGTATGCTCCTCTTCTCGGTCAGCCAACCGGGAGGTATTATGCGGATAACGGCATTGCCCCGCCGCTCGGAATCGACACCACAAAGCCGTTCGGTTTTCATCCTCAGAACCCCTGGCCCGACGCTCTGACGCTCGACGCTGACGAGAAGAGCACCACGCACGCTGCAGTCGATGAATTCAACAGCATCATCGATAGTGTCGCAGCCAACCGGGGCATCGGTGTCGTCGATATCCACTCGTTGTACGAACTTGCAAGGACTCAGGGAATTTATGTTCAGGGGTTCGGCACGTTCTCATCAGCTTTTATTCTCGGAGGGCTCTTTAGTTACGACGGCGTTCACCCCTCCTCACGCGGACAGGCGATCCTCGCAAACGAATGGATCAAGGTCATCAACCAAAAGTTTGATGCCGCCATCCCGCTTGTCAATATCGGTTCCGTACCGGGAATTCCCATTGGTAAAGTTGCTCAACCCGGATCATTGCTGCCGGTTTATGAGGGTGGGGCGTGGAAGGATTTTGTCAACCTGATGTGCGGAGGGGAAAATTAGTTGACAGTTCTCCGCCGGAGGCGGATCCGCCTCTGGCGGAGTAGTTGACAGTTCGTAGTTGACGGTTGGGGGGGTGAGGTTGGGGGTTCCAGTTTCCAGTTCCGAGTTTCAAGGATCGAGGATCAAGGATCAAGGATCGAGTTCGTACTCAATCCGCTTGTAATCGAATAACAAATAACCAATAACGTCACTCCCTGCCACATCGCGCAACTCACATCTCGTATCGCACATCGCACCTTCACCCCATATTATGCCACACCGACTGCACGTCTTCGTCATCTTCGAGCCTGTCGATGAGGCCTTGCACATCCTTCGCTTTGATCTCGGGAAGCTCGGTTGTTGAAGTCGGAATCCGCTGCACCTCCGCGCTGGTAACGACAACGCCTTTCCCTTCGAGGGCTTTCTGCATGCCGGTAAAGTCGTTGAAGCTGGTGTACACATAGACTGTTCCTTCGTCGACAATAAATTCTTCGGCGCCATGGTCGATGAGCTCCAGCTCTAATGCTTCAAGGTTCAAATTTCCACCGGGGAATCGGGTCACGCCTTTCCGCTCGAACAGGAAATCCAGTGAGCCTGTGGTGCCGAGTGTACCCCCCGCATGCGTAAAGTAACTCCGGATATTGCCGACGGTCCGTGTGGGATTATCCGTGGCAGTTTCCACGACGATCGCGATGCCATGTGGTCCGTAGCCCTCGTACACAACCTCTTCGATGATCGTATCCTTCGAGCTCGCCCGCTTGATCGCCCCTTCGATCTTATCCTTGGGCATGTTCACCTCCCTCGCACTCTCGATCGCCACACGCAAACGAAGATTTGTGGCCGGATCCGGACCTCCTTTTTTTGTGGCGAGGGTTATTTCCTGGCTGAGCTTGGTGAAGGCAACCGCCATCTTCCCCCAGCGTTTCTCCTTGCGCGCTCTGCGAAATTCAAATGCTCTGCCCATGGTGGTTAGTTCGTGGTTGGTAGTTCGTAGT
>DASYTP010000275.1:0-4464 GCA_036002145.1 Bacteroidota bacterium
AACGGAAAAAATGTCTACTTCATTGTATCTGAATCAGTTACAGCGATCGATGACTTCGTTAACCGGACAGCCGTGATCGAGCATCAAGGATCGAGGATCGAGCATCTACCCCGCGACTCCCTCGCCAATAAACCTCCGCACCGAGATTGCACTGCCGAAAAGTCCGAGGAGTGCCCCGGAGGCAACGACCATGAGATGAAACAGGGGGTCAATCCTGATGAATGCGGCGAGGTCGGCTGAAATAATGCCGGCGGCAAACGATAGGAGAAAATAGATCACCCCCGCGGCAATTCCACCGCCGATCACCCCCTGGAGAATTCCCTCTATGACAAAAGGCGCGCGGACGAACCATCGCGATGCGCCGACGAGCTTCATCGTTTGTACCGACCTGCGTCTGGCATGGATCGTGAGGCGAATAGTATTCGACACGAGAAAGATCGCGGATATACCGATGAACACGCCGAGCGAAAGGCCGGCAAGATTCAATACCTTCGTCTGCTTCTCGATGAATTCCAACATTTCCCTCCTGTAAATCACGCCATCCACGCCGGGGATGCCGCGGAGGGATTTGCTGATTTCATCCGCCTGAGTCGACGTGCGGTGGGTCTCCTGCAAAAATATCTTGAACGACGGTGGAAGTGGATTAAACTCCAGTACGCCTTTGACATCCTCGCCGAACTCCTGTTTGAAGATCGCTGCGGCTTCCTCCTTTGAAATAAACCTCACGTGATCGACTCCCCGAATGTTCAGGATCTGACGTTCGATGTCCGAGACCCGCTTCTCGTCCATCGGCTCCTGGAGGAACGCCTCCATCTCCACCCGCTCCCGGATTGCGTCGACGATTTTCGCCGTGTTCGTGGAGATGAGAAAGAAGAGTCCAAGAAAGAGGAGTGAAATTGCGATTGTGATGATGGAGCCGGTCGCGGCAAGCTTCGCACGACGGAATCCCGCAAGGCTTTCCCGTATGACGTAGAGAACTCTCACTGTCCGGAACCACCGATCGTTTTTCCCGCGGGATACGATCCGAGGATCTTGAGATACGATGCAATTTCCCTGAGATGGCCCAGCGCCTTCCGGCAAGCTTCATCCCTGATGGTGCCCTGAAAGTCCAGGTAGAAGAGATACTCCCACGGTTTCCCGACGATGGGTCGCGACTCGATCTTGTGAAGGTTGATCCCCCGCAACGCGAAGACGCTCAGCGCCTTGAACAACGCCCCGGGGATATCTTTCATGGAGAAAATGATCGACGTCTTCGCGCCCGCAGTCGCGATGATCTTCTTGCGAGAGAGAATGAGGAAGCGCGTGAAATTCCGGTGATCGCTCTCAATGCCACGCTTGAGCACGTTCAATCCATACACACGCGCCGCTTCAAGGCTTGCAATGGCGGCAGCGTCCGTCCTTCGCTCCTCTTTGATCATCTTCGCCGCCCCCGCAGTATCGTAGACGGCGACGATCTCGCAGTTTTTCAGTCGATTGAGAAAAGACTCACATTGCCCCAACGCCTGAGGGTGCGAGTAAATGAAATTCACGTCGCGCAACGTAACTCCACGATTCGCCATCAACGCGTGGACGATGCGGAGCTTCAATTCACCGATGATGTTGAGACTGTGCTTGCGGAGCAAGTCGTATGTCTGGTGGATACTTCCGTACAGGGAGTTTTCGACCGGGACGATCCCTGCATCCACCGATCGACGGAGGACGGCCTTGAAGACATCATCGAACGTTTTCACCGGGGACGCAACCATGGACTTTCCGAAGAAATGCTTCGCAGCCAGTTCACTGAAGGCGCCATGTTCCCCCTGAAATGCAACCCGATGTTTCACGGCCATCAATAGTTCGATTCATCCCTCCATCGAACGATCTTCCATGGATCATTCGGTGTCGGCCTGGCAAAAGTGAGGATCGCGTTACCGTCGACGCCGGTGACGTCGCTGGGGTTGAATGTCACGGTGAGATTGAACACGCGTTGGATGGAACGCAGCGTATCGCTTTCGACGATGGGAATCTCACTGTTCCAGATCAAGCTCAGCGATTGTACGCTCTGGAAGAGGCCATACGTCGTCCTCATCTCTTCATCCCTCCCCCATGAGACGTCGACTCCTTTGTCGTAGTCCCTGTAGATGAAGAAGAAGTCGCTGGCGATGATGGCGCCGTACAATGTCGTATCCTTGAAGGCATAGGCATTGCGGAACGTACAAAGAACGTTCTCGATGTTCGTGAGGTCGTTGCAAAGGAGTGCCTGGAGATTGAAATCGAGTTTCGGCGAGAACGGGTTGAGACAGCTGAGGGATGTCAGCGAAGTCAGTCCGAGAAGCACCGCGACGATGCGTTTCATCATCGATTGAACCACGCCTTGAGGTAGCTCCACGTTGAATCGGCAGTTGTCTTCTTGTCCACCCACCGATAAATCGACCAGCGATGGAGGCTGTCCTCGACCATGTAGAGCTCGATGTTTCCGCGAACAACGCGCGGCGCCCGGCTATCCTGGTGCGGAACGTAGAGCAGATAGTTCATAAAGTAGATCGCAGAGGCCGGAGGACCGGAGGTGACGTTCCTGCTGTAAATCGAGTCGCTGAACGACGACGTTCCGCTCAAGGATGCACCGAGATTCTGGAAATACCTTCTCTCCGATTCGAGGTTCCACAGCACGAATTTTGACTGCTCTTCAGGAGAGGGCTCGAATTCATACGGTCTCAGCGTTGTATCGACGAAGCATCGCATGTAGTTCTCGACGTTGTTTTCCGAAATTGCGAATGTAAGATTACGGAGGACTATATCGTGGTTCGTGGGCGTTTCAAATGTCGACGTGTTCTGCGTCGGGAGCTCCGGCTCGCGCGTCTGAAAGAGATCACAGCCTTCCATCGCGACGAACGAGAGAAGAACCATCACATTGACACCGTGCCGCATCAGACGGCTACTCTTCCTTCCAACGCTCGCGCCAGCGTCGCTTCATCGGAGAATTCAAGGTCTCCGCCCATCGGAATTCCGCGCGCCAATCTCGTCACCGAGACACCGAGCGGTTTCAGCAGGCGCGTGAGGTAAATAGTTGTCGCTTCCCCCTCGATATTCGGGTTCATCGCAAGGATGATCTCCTTCACGTTCGAATCGACGCGCGCCAGGAGTTCGCGTACCTTCAATTCCTCGGGCCCGATACCGTCGAGTGGCGAGAGTGCTCCACCGAGAACATGGTAGAGTCCCTTGTATTCATTTGTTTTCTCGAGCGCCACCACGTCATTCGGCTCCTCGACGACGCAGATAAGCGTTGTATCGCGTTTCGGACTGGAGCAGATGACGCAGGGGTCATCTTCGGTAAAGTTCCAGCAGGAGGTGCAGTACTTCATTTTTTCCTTTACATCCACGAGGGCACGGGCGATACTGCCGACCTCTTCCTTCGGGAGCTTTAATATATAGAGGGCGAGCCGCTGTGCCGATTTTCGCCCAATGCCGGGGAGACGGGAGAATTCCTCGATGAGCTGATCGAGGGAATCTGAAAAGTAAAGCATGTCAGAATCCCGGGAGGTTCAATCCCGGAATGTTCGGCAAGATCCCCGCAGTGGCCTTCGCCATCTCTTCCTGCGCCATTTTCTGGGAATCCTCGATTGCTTTGTTCACCGCGGCAACAACGAGGTCTTCGAGCATCTCTGCGTCAGCCGGATTGATCACTTCCTTTTCGATCTGAATCTTCATGATTTGCTGCTTGCCATTGGCGGTAACTTTAACCATGCCGCCCCCCGATTCGGCGAGGACGGTCTTCTGCTCAAGCTCAGCCTGTATCTGCGCCATTTTATCCTGCATCTTTTGCACCTGTTTCATCATTCCCTGCATATTGGGCATACCCATGATTATGTAGTCCTTAAGTGGTTGGGAGTATTCCTGGTTACGTTCTATTCATTTTTAATATATTGTTTTTGAGGAGGAAAATCAAAGTGGGGTGAAACGGAGGTAGTGGGTCCGTCTGACAGGTCGAAGCTTCTACGTTTTTTAACCACGGATCGTCACGAAAGAAGCGCGAAAACTTCGCCGATATCCGCGCGTATCCGTGTGGTTTCCCCCGCCTCTGGCAGGGTGGTTAATTTTTCACGCAGCATTCAACCGAACAATCTCGAAATGAAAATGACCCCATTGACATTGGCTACATAAGACTCAAAATTTCAGCATCACTCTGGGCGGTTCAGTTCTTTGCGTCCCAGGCGCTATCTCCTTTTCCATTTAGGAAATTCAATCCATCGTGACGATTGAAGCAGAGTGAGTCACTAACATTAAACGATTAGGTTTCCAACACCTCATCATTTTCTGAGGAAGAGGAATTATCAAATCTGAAAACTATGATGCCTGGTGGTATCATTTTTGAAACTTCTATCGTCTGCAGGCTAACTCGCTGAATGGTAGTCAATCTGGGAATTTCACTGATATCAAGAAGATGTTGCTGGTGAAGTAAACTCCAATTGTTCCTGATACTTAAAA
>DASYTP010000276.1:0-3689 GCA_036002145.1 Bacteroidota bacterium
GATCTCCTCCTCGGCTCTGCTTAACTTAGCAAATACGGGGGTTTATTGCTCCCTGCACAAAATTCTGATGAGGCATATATCAGAGGTAAATCTGAGATATGAGTATTGCCGCCATCATTTTCAGTGGAAGACCCCATTCTCCGGATGAACCGGATCTCCTGAGGATCGAAGACGCGCTGCGCGCTGCCCGCGTGGTCGACGTGGTCGTTTCGCGGAATGAGGGTCGGGGCGAACTATCGTCTATTGTATCGGCACTTGAAACTCTCGATCAGATCGAATTACACGGGCTTCTCCTGATTCCTTCCGGTCAAAAACGAATTTCACAGTCAATTGTTGCAGCGCTGCTTCATCGCTTCTGGACGTCGCATGCAGCGATTGTCGCCGCGGAGTACGACGGAAAGCGCGGGTTCCCCGTGGTCATATCCGAATCGTTATTTGGCGGACTCCGCCGGCAGCCTCCGGGGACATCGCTCAAGTCGTTTATAGAGGGGCAAAAAAGCGACACGCAGCTGCTTGCCTTTGATAAACAGGACAACACGCCGGCACAATTGCAAGCAATAGTTTCTCCTACCTTTCCTCCGGATGATGACGCATGATCGGCTTTCAGGATGCACGAACGATGATACTTGATGCGGTCCAGCCGGTGGGACGGATTACTGTCGCGTTGGAGAGGTCCCTCAACCATGTTCTCGCCGAAAGCATCATCGCTGCCGAAAATATTCCACCGTTCGATAACTCAGCGATGGACGGCTACGCCGTCAGGACGGAAGATCTTCAACGGACACCGTGCATGCTCAGGATTGTGGGTGAAGTTGCAGCGGGTGGTGTTGCACCGAAAGCACTTCAGCCGGGAGAGGTAATGAGCATCATGACCGGGGCAAAAATTCCTCCCGGGTGCGATGCCGTGGTCCAGCAGGAATGGAGTGAGAGCCCCGACAAGACTCAGGTGAACATTACCCGAAGAGTCGAGCGGGGACATAACATTCGTCCGGCAGGCGCCGATATTCATCGTGGCGCCACTGTGCTGGAACCGGGCGTCCGAATTCGTCCGCAGGAGATTGGTGTCTTAGCCTCGCTCGGCACGCAGTTTGTCGAAGTCTACCGTCGCCTGTCGGTTGCAATTCTTGCCACGGGGAATGAGATTGTCGGGATAGATAAGCCGCTCGCCGATGCGAAGATACGGAATAGCAATGCCTACACGCTGGCAGCGCTCGTCGAAGAACTTGGATGCGATCCTTTGGCATTAGGTGTTGCCCGGGACGATCGCGATGAGCTCAAGCGGAAAATCACAGAAGGCCTGAAAGCAGATCTCCTGGTGACAACGGGCGGGATATCGGTTGGTAAATACGACCTCGTCATGGAGATACTGAGGGAGATCGGCGCCGAAGTCAAGTTCTGGAAGGTGAACATCAAACCCGGCATGCCGCTGCTGTTCGCGGTGCATGGGGTTAAACCTGTTTTTGGACTCCCCGGAAATCCTGTGTCATCAATGGTGACGTTTCTCCATTTTGTGAAACCGGCGGTCCGCAGGATGTCCGGCGAAAAGACCGTGGATACAGGATATTCGCTTCATGCCAAACTCGAACACGAGATCAAGAAGATCGATGGGAAACGGCACTTCATCCGCGGGATTCTGGAGAGCCGGAACGGAGCATTGTCTGTCCGGTCAACCGGACCACAGGTGTCCAACATACTTTCGTCGTTGACGAAGGCGAACTGCCTTATCATACTTCCCGAGGAAGGGGTACAATTCCGAGCCGGAGAAGATGTCGAGGTGGAATTATTATGATGAAGGTGAGGGTAAAATTTTTTGCCAATGTCCGTGATATTGTCGGATCTGATGAAAAGGTCGTTACGCTTCCGGTCGATGCGCGAGCCTCCGCTCTCCTCGATGAACTCGTTGCGGAATTCCCCGCGATCGGGGAATGGAAACCTCATCTGCGGATCGCAGTGAACTGGGAGTACGTTCCGCCGGACCATTCGTTGCAGGACAATGATGAAGTGGCGATTATTCCTCCCGTGAGTGGGGGATGACGGCGCGCGGTAGTGGCGGAGTGGATGTGGGATATGCGATCCTTGATCCTCGATCCTGGATCCTGGATGCTCGATACTTGATATGCGATTGTTTTTACTCATCTACTTAACTACTCAACTACTCTCACATGATCAAGATCGTCAAAGTAAAAATTAACATCGAAGAAGTGCTCGATAGTGTCGGTGATCCTTCCGTCGGGGGCACCGATGTATTCATCGGGACGACGCGTAATCATTCTCACGGAAAAGCAATTCTTTCGATCGAATATGAAGCCTACGAGCCGATGGCATCTAAATTGCTCGATGGGCTTGAAACCGAAGCACACCGGCGCTGGCCGTTAAAGAAAATCATGATCGTTCACCGGGTCGGTAAAGTCGAAATAGGTGAAGCCAGCGTTGTCATCGCGGTATCGTCGATCCACCGGAAGGAGGCGTTCGAAGCATGCCGGTATCTCATAGACACCTTGAAGAAGAGCGTTCCCATATGGAAGAAGGAAGTTTTTGCCGATGGCGAGGAGTGGGTCGGAGCGCAGGAGCAGTGAATCCGAATGCATATGTGAGGCGTCGAAGGAAGTGCGACGGCGAATGGCAATTAAGAAAAATTAATATGTGTTGTTGTTGTTGACTTTCGCGGTGGGATTGGCTACCTTTCTCCCCGGAGAAACCAACATCGCCAATCCAGGATTTACCATCCAATACTAAACAATTCAATAATAGGAGAGAGTTCATGAAAAAGTTCTTAGGTGTAACTGTGATCGTTGCCGCTTTCATCGCAGCGAATGTATCCCTCTATGCGCAGGAGAAGGCCGCCGAAACGGGACAGAAGGTGGAGAAGATGGAGAAGAAGGGAGAGCCAATGGAAAAGAAGGGTGAGATGATGGAAAAGAAGGGTGAGATGAAAGAGGAGAGCGGCGAAAAAATGCAGAAGGCGGGCGAGCATATGGACAAGGCGGGAATGGAAAAGAAATGGGAGATGAAGAAGAAACGGGGCGACAAGATGGCGAAAAAAGGCGAATGGAAGGATAAGAAAGGGATGAAAATGGAGAAAAAGGGGGAGAAAATGGAAAAGATGGAGAAAAAAGGTGAGGTGATGGAAAAAAAGAAAGATGGTGAATAAGTAGTCCCCCGGTTTTTGTAGAGTTGGTTCAGGCGGCCCCGCCGGAGGCGGGGCCGCTTTTTTGTTTTATATGGCAGTGATTATTATAATAGTATCGTATCACGAATAAGTTTTCAAATGGGGCAGGTTGAACATACCGAAACGTTGTTTCGCGAACGAAGGCGATTCCTCCGATTGTCGCCATTGCTGCTCCTGGCCGGGTGCGATTATTCGGCGGGCCGCAGAACCGAGTCCGTTCTCCGGAGTTTTCAAGAGTTCAACGACTGGGTCCAGTCGAAGGTGTTCGACCCGGCCAAACTTGCACCCGAGTATTCCGACGCCCAGCTCACCCCGGAAGACGGGTTCCGCGTCAACGGCTACGATACCGATGAACCCGAAATCGATATTGAGAATTGGAAGCTCTCGATCGAAGGATTGGTGAGCAAACCGGGTAAGTACGATCTGCAGCAAATTACCGCCTTGCCGAAGCAGGTGAAGAATCTGCGGCATTGTTGCGTGGAAGGATGGAGTATGATCCCGAAGTGGGGCGGAGCGAGAA
>DASYTP010000277.1:0-3802 GCA_036002145.1 Bacteroidota bacterium
TACAATGATGGCGACACGACGATGACAATTACCAGCATTGTCTCGACAAACCCGGTCTTCAGAGTCACCCCGGCCTCCTCAGTTATCGCAGCTTATGATAGTGCGAATTTTGAGGTGAGGGCGACCCCGAACTCGTCTCAGAGGGAGACAGGACACATCATTATCAACTACGGCGATGGCTTGCTTCCGGAATCACTGCTCGTGCAAACGGGTGTCATCAGCGGGGTAGGCATTATTGTCTCGGGGATACCTCATGACTTCGTTCTGCAGCAGAACTATCCAAACCCATTCAATCCGACGACGCTGATCCGGTACGAATTGCCCGAACCGAGTATCGTCACGCTGACGGTGTACAACGTGATCGGTCAGGTGGTTGCCACGTTAGTAGATGGACAGGTGCAGGAGGGATACCAGGGACAGGTATGGAATGCTTCGAATTCAAAGGGCGAGGCTCTCGGGACAGGTGCCTTCATCTACAGCTTGAACGCGGTCGGCATCCGCAGCGGCCAAAAATTCATGCGAACTAATAAGATGATACTGGCGAAGTAGGGACCCTGACGGTCCCACAAAGACGGAGTGAGCGCAGTGTCTCACTCCGTTTTTTATTTTATCGCCCAGTCTCCGCTCTTGGAAACGCTTGTTTACGTCCAACGAAGTTTTGTGTACAAAATCCGAAGTCCCGCGGAGCGGGATCGCGCGAAAGGTGCGCACACTAAATTCGAAGTGGCGCGGAGCGCCATGACGCCAAAGGCGCTCACAAATTCTAAAGGCCTCATCGACCATCCCTCCCCAATATCTGTTTTGAAATTGATCGCTGTTTTCGTACCTTCATAAGACTTACGGGGCGTGGCTCAGCCCGGCTAGAGCGCTTGGTTCGGGACCAAGAGGTCGCTGGTTCAAATCCAGTCGCCCCGACAAAACTTGAACGGTGGGATGTGCAAGATGGGATCGACCCCCACATCCCACGCTGAATACTACTCCATCCTTTGACTCCCGACCCTTATTCGTCATGAATATCCTCATCGTCGAAGACAACCTGACGCATCAAAGAATCACCGAATATGCGTTGAAGAAGAGTAAACTTTCATGCCGGATAAACGTGGTGCGTGATGGCCAGGAAGCCCTCGATTACCTCTACCGCCAGGATGCATTCGCTGATGCTGAGAGTTCTCCGACCCCCGACATCATCCTTCTCGACTTGAATCTGCCAAAACGTGACGGGAGGGAAGTACTGAAAGTCATCAAGGATGACCCTATCCTGAAACTCATTCCCGTAGTGATCGTGAGTACCGCCGACCGGGAAGAAGACGTCGTGTATGCATTCCAGCAAG
The DNA here is from genome assembly GCA_036002145.1 of Bacteroidota bacterium. GTDB lineage: Bacteria > Bacteroidota > Ignavibacteria > UBA10030 > SZUA-254 > DASYTP01. The sequence continues at coordinate 1,332 of DASYTP010000277.1, forward strand.
GGGCGGCTGCCTACATCAGCAAATCGAGCGGCTTCGACAAATTTACCGAACAGCTCGCTAACATCGCCCAATACGCCCGTCCAAAGCCGTAACTCTCTTCCCGCCGAATTTCGGGTTTTGAAACTCCGGTGGGAAATTTGTATTTTGAAAATGAAAATCTATGTCTCAAATCCTCGCAATAGTCGGGCGTCCGAACGTCGGAAAGTCGACGCTCTTCAATCGTATTATCGGCGCCCGTGACGCTATCGTCGACGACAAGCCAGGGATCACCCGCGATCGCCATTACGGCGTTACGGAATGGGCGGGCAAGTCCTTCACCGTCATCGATACCGGCGGTTACGTTCCGCAGTCAAAAGATGTATTCGAGCGGGCCATCCGTGAGCAGGCGGAGATTGCAATCAGCGAAGCGAGTGCCGTCATCTTCGTCGTCGATGCAACCGCGGGCATCACGCCGCTTGACGATGAGCTCGCAACCATACTCCGGAAGTCCGACAAGAAGATACATCTCATCGTCAACAAAGTCGACGGTGAGACCCGGGAGCTCATGTCGGGTCAGTTCCATAAGCTGGGGCTCGGCGACCCGATAACGATTTCGGCGCTACTGGGGAGGAAGATCGGAGACTTTCTCGACGAGGTAACGAAGGGTTTTTCTTCGGACGGCGAAGAACCGCCCGCCGACGAGCGGCTTCGTCTCGCGATTGTCGGCAGGCCGAATGTCGGAAAGTCCTCCTTCGTCAACGCGGTGCTGGGCAAGCCCCGTGCAATCGTTACCGAGATTCCCGGCACGACGCGCGATTCAATCGATACTCTCTTGAAATACCAGAAGGAGGAGATTGTCCTCATCGACACCGCCGGATTGCGTCGGAAGAGCCGCGTCGAAGAAAGCGTGGAGTTCTACAGTGCGCTTCGCTCCCTCAAGAGTATCGATCGCTGTGACGTCGCAGTATTGATGATCGACGTCTCGTCGGGTGTCGACCGGCAGGATCTCCGGATCGTGGAAATGATAGCCGACCGGAAGCGCGGCGCCCTCATCGCCGCTAACAAATGGGATCTCATCGAGAAAAACGATCAAACAGCGAAGGAGTACGAACGGGCGCTCCGCAAACTCCTCAGGAAGTACGACTATATCCCGATCGTTTTCATTTCGGCACGCGACAAGCAACGAGTCTACAAAGTTATCGATATCGCCGGGAAAATCCATGCCGAAAGGCAGAAACGAATTCCCACAAACAAACTGAATACCGTGATGCTAAAGGAGGTCCATGCCTTGCCCCCGTCATCGCCGACGGGAAAAGACATCAATATTAACTATGTCACCCAGGTAAGATCGAATCCACCGGCCATTGCATTCTTTGCGAACCATCCCAAACTCGTGGAGGAGCAATATAGACGGTTCCTGGAGAATAAGATCCGGGAACATTTCGGATTCGAAGGTGTACCTCTCACCCTGTACTTCCGCGATAAGAACTGAGAAACGTGGCAAAGTGAAAAGTGAAAAGTGCAAAGTCAAAAGTTGAAAGTTAAAAGTTAAAAGTTAAAAGGGTCCCACTCAGTCCTGAATCCTGAATCCTGAATCCTGTAACCAGTAACCAATAACCAGTAACCAGTAACCCGTAAACAGTAAACAGAAAACAGTCCTCAATCTATCCCCATGCCCTCCCGCCGCATACTCGTCGTTGGTGGACTCGCAGCCGGACCGAGCGCGGCGGCGAAAGCTGTTCGCACAAATCCCCAAGCCGAGGTGATTGTGTTCGAGGCGAGCGACACGATCTCCTACGGGATATGCGAGGCCCCGTATGCAATATCTGGAATCATTCCCGATGAAAACAAGCTGGTGAGTTATACTCCCGAACGGCTTCATGAACAAAAAGGGGTGACAGTCAAAACGTTGCATCACGTGGAGAAGATTGTTCCCGGCAACAATCAAATTGTCGTAAGAGACCTGCGCAATCGGGAGTTGGTGGAATATGAGTACGACAAGCTCATTCTCGCGACTGGAGCCCGGCCCAGGCGGCTGAACATTCTCGGTGAAGATGGGCGTAATGTGTTCCATCTGAGCTCACGTGAAGACACACGCAACATCTTGAAATACATTGCCGCCGAATCGCCGAAGATGGCCGTCATCATCGGGGGAGGATATATCGGAATGGAAATGGCTGAGGCGCTCGTGGCGAAAGGTATGGATGTGACGATCATTCACCGCCACCGGTTGCCGATGGCGGGACTCGAACAGGATACGCGCGAACGGATACTTGATGAGCTGCAGAGAAATAATGTTCACTTCGTGACGAATGCGAAGGTGGAACAACTCGAACAGGGAAAGGATGGAAAGGTCCGCCACGTCATCACGAACCGGGGAACCTTTGAAACGGAGCTTGTAATCCTCTCCCTCGGAGTGGCGCCCAACGTGGGACTCGCAAGGCAAGCGAAGATCCGTCTTGGAGTTACGGGGGCCATAACAACCGACGAGC
>DASYTP010000278.1:0-4899 GCA_036002145.1 Bacteroidota bacterium
AATGCAATCAGATTTCCATCGGGAGAAAACGTTGGATTCTTTTCCTCCGAAGAGTTGGTTGTGAGACGTTTGAATTCTTTTTTCGCCACATCCAGGAAATAGAGGTCGTAGTTTTTGGCATACAGATGTTTCATGTTATCTTTCGTCGATTGCGCCGGTTTCGAAGCATCGATGCTGGTATCGACAACATTCTTGAAGTCATTCCAATCGACCGCCGGTTTTTTCTCACTCGTTTCGTTTCCCGACTTTGCATCAATAATGAACGTTTTCGATTTCTCTTCACCCTCCTTTTTTCTTGATTCGAGGTAGCTCTTCTTATCTTCCCACCCCGTGATGGTGGGAAGCTGCTTGGTGAGCTGGAGAGGTGGCGTTTTGTACGCGATTTCAGGGGTTATCCGCTTCTTCTGCCGTGCATCGAGTGCTGCGGCGCAGAGAAGGATTGTGATCAGAATTGTCGTCCGGTAGATCAAATGATACCGCCGTTGATTCATGTTAACCTGACCTTTCCTATGGATGATTCTACTTCGCTGGTACCGTCTGTAACGCGACTTCTTTCATCAGTCGCGCCACGGGGTATAAGTTTACCTGGTTGTCCCAATAGGGCGAACGCTGGTAGAAAAAGTTCAGCCGGGCGCCGGGGCTCTTTGCGAACGCGGTATCCGACAGGAGTTTCGCATCAAATTCCTGTTTGAGCCTGGGATCTTTCTGCAACATCTCCTTTGCAAAAGTCTCCATGACGTAATCCTCGGCATACTCTTTCTGCTCGAACGCGGCATTGAAAAACCCCCACGCGACAAACGCATCCGGAGCATCGGGTTCGAGTGCTTGCACGGCCACCTTGGCCGCACGCTGGTTCAACCGGACGACCACCGTACCGGCGGGAAACGTCGTCGTTTCAGAACTCTTGCCGACTTTGTACGTCACACCGAGACGCCCTTCGAACGGCGTCTGTGCCCACTTCGCATCGGAAAATCGATAGCGCTCGACATCGAGTTCAACCAAAGTCTTGAGCCGCTCTAGTCTCACCCCGTGCAGCTTCAACCGGGAAATAACTTCCTGCCATTGCTGCGGAATGAGGTAGGCGTATGGCGGGTCGACCGATTTCGACGCCTTGAGGGCGTTGTAGTACGGGATATCCGCCTCAAAAGGCTCATGCGTGTAGATCCTCCGGATCCCTCCGGAGATTTCACTCTTCTCGTTCTGCTGTTTAAAGCCCAGGTAATGGATCTTCTCATTTGCCACCGTATCCGATTCATACGCAAGTACTAAGGGTCCTTCGAGACCGGCCGCCGTGTGCTCATCGGCGAGGCGGACGGCGTTTCGCAACGTTGCATATTCCCTATTCAAGAGTTCAATCGTCGCATCGAGCATCTGATAATTTGCCTCGACCCGCGTTTTATAATCCTTTAGCATGTGCATTTCGATGAGTAATCCGGGCCGGTTCTGAAGGGGCGCATAGCCCGTGGAGAAGCGGGGCGGTGCAGTGCCATCCGTTCCCTGCATGCCTTTCAAGGGATCCAGATCATCGCGGAGGAAAATCAGCGGCGCTACGGGAACACCGCCTGTCTTGAGATTTGAAATCACCGGCAGGTATTTTTCCTTGATCCACGAACGAACGGGCGCGGCAACATTCTCCTTTGTCTCGATCCCGTAGGTCAGAATGTGTTGAAAATCGGCCCCATCGGTCACATGGCAGTCGACAAAGAAGTCCGGCAGCCACGCATTGAACAGTTTTAGCCATGCCTGCGTCTCGGGAGCATCGGCCTTCATGTAGTCCCGGTTGAGATTTAGATTTTGTGCAGTCACCCGCCAACCCATCTCAACAGGACCGTCCTGGTTGATCCGGTTGAAGGCGCCAAACCGTTCATGCCCATCCACGCTGTAGATCGGAATGATGAGCAACGTCACATGATCCAGCAGTGAGGATTTTGTCTTTGTAATAGCAATGTCCCGCATCAGCATGAGGCAGGCGTCTTTCCCATCGATCTCGCCGGCATGAATACCGTTCTGGATAAGGATTACTGCATCATCGCTTTTCGCCGCCTGTGCGGGATCGAATATTCTTTTTCTTGAGACGATGACAAGAGGGAGATCCCTCCCTTCGGGGCTTTTCCCAAAGCTCGTGACTTTGATCCACGGCGATGCTTTCTCCAACCGGCGACAGTACTCCATTGTCTCCTTGTAGCGAGGAGTTTTCTTGTAGCCGCTCTGCTCGTAATACGTGAGCCATTTTTCAGGCACCGATTGTGCGGAGGCGAAGATCGGGAGGAGGAGAAGAAGTAAAAGAGTCTTTGACATGGGATGTTTGGTTCGTCAGATGTCAGCGGGAGTAAAAATCAATCATCCGGTTAATTGCAGCGGTGCACACAGGATCGAAGCCCACGAGGCTGAGCGAGAACATGCGACAGTCGAGTGACGGACGATAAATCCCTTCCGATACGTAGCCCGCGCCCTCGAATGCGCCGACAGCGCCGGCAAGCTTCGGATCTTTCAGAATCTGCCGTTCTGCCTGATAGAACGGCTCGCGTTTCTTGTAATAATCCGGAGCGAGACGGTCGAGTTTTCCGCGCTCGCGTTCGAGACTGTCATATTGTGATTTGTCCCACGACGTCGGAATTTCCGTGCCTTCCTTCACGAAGCCCTTCCATTTGATGTTCTGCTTGTTCGTCAATGCCGTTAAGTTCGGCTCCCACGGCTCGACTCCCTTTTGATAAAAATCGTTGTACGACACCTGCGAACTGTAGTACTCGTCTCCGAGCCCACCGAAGGAATGTCCGAATTCATGGACGTAGACATAATCCATCTGCCATTCCATCCCCTCCACGTCTGTGCGGGTGAAGCACGTCGTGTAGAGGTTGTAAATCCCTCCACCGCCGTAACGGTTGTCATTTACCAGGATGAGGACGAAATCGTAAGGTGCGGCAGCGGCGACGTCGTGCAGCGTTTTGTCCTGCTCGGTCAGAATGTAGCGCGCAGAACCGAACGTGTTGTACATGGTTCCGAACAGTGTGGACTTCCAGATGTTCTTGTCCGGTTTGTCGATGCCGGAATCCTGCGACGCTGCCTCAATGGTGCGAACGTTGAATTTGTTCTTACTCTCTTTGAACGGACTTGTTGAGAACATCACGTCGTTGAAATGCCTGGCATCCTTGCGAAATTTGTCCATATCCTCCTTCCGGTAGCCATCGCCGACGATGAGCAGATCAACATTTTCGTGCGGCGAACCGTTCTCCGTTAACGGGACGACCTTGTATGGCGGGGGTCGCTTCTCATGGTTCACTTCGGTGGGGGAATTCGGGTCGATCACTGTCGAGAAGACTTCATGGAAATCCATTTTCTTGTCGCGCCGCGCGATCGTGAGCTGAATCTTTCTCATCGGATACGGCAGCCGGAGGGTTTCGTGAAATGTCCGGAAGATTCCCGCAACCGCTTCATCCGTGCTCTGCCATTCGTTGAACATGCTCGAATAACCGCGCGAATAAATCAGGGCAGAAGTCGGCTCATCGTAGACTCGCAGTTGATACTCTCCGAGATTAAGTGTATCAAGGAGATTGACTATAGAACCAGACCAGGGTCCTTCTTCGAGCACCTGATCCAGACTGAAGGTTTCGGTCCCTTTCGTGCCGGTGTGGTAGCAATCCACACGGAGCGTTTTGTCGACAAAGTAGGCGTCAAATGCTTGCGATGAGGCGAGCGGTGAACGGATGGCGCCGGAGGCGATCGACGTCGGCTGCGATGCGATGAGGAGGAGCGAACAGATGATGATGAATTTTAAGCGTAAATCCTTACGTTGCATTGGCGAAGCTCCAGTCAGTACCTGTGTATGAGGCTGATATTCGTTGCCTGTACTCCCTTTTCACCTCCCGAAAGATCGAACTCAAAAATGAGATCGCGGCTCGGGAGCATCTCGACCGGCGTCTCATCGGGTAAATTCGTCTCACGAACGAATGCGGTGGCAAACGGTGAGTCTTCTTTTCTCGCATCGGTAATCCAAAGCCCGGGCGAGATGCGGCGGAGAAAGCGGATAAAGCCGAAATGTTTTTCGGCGTTGAAACTGTAGCAGGTGCCGCGGACCCGCCCCCCTATTTCTCCCCAGGGAGGTCTCGCTTGCTCCCCGGCAGGCGGAAGAAGATTGGGAATGAGATAGCCCGAAAAAAAAACATCCGCCTCGTTGCGCAAATCCCGGGAGACGTTCTTGAATGCCACGACTTCAACGCGACAACCGCGACTTTGCAGGGCGCGAACCACCTGAACGAAATCACCGTCACCTGTCGCCATGAGAATTCGATTGAGGTTGGTCGATTGCAGCAGCACGTCCACGGCCATATCCAGATCGGCATACGCCTTGCCATAGCGATTCCCCGTATCATCGGTGAACCACCTTACAGGTTTCTCGATGACCTTATATCCAAACTCGCGAAGGACCGAGTGGAATTCCTGGCTGCGATTGCGATAGTCATTATCATGTTGTCCGCGGTCTTCATCGTAGACGACGTACGCATTGAGCCGGGCAGGCTCGGCGCCGTCGCGACACGCAAATTCCCTCAGGATCTCATAGCGCATTCCATAACCGCCGTTGCGCAGAATGTTCGCGGCGTCCACGTATACTCCGACGCTAAGGCCTCGATTGCCGTTTTTCTCCATGAGCTCACATTACCGGAGACAAGAGGTCAGAAGAAATGCAACGCAACGTAGATGAGAATAGAAATGAGAATGACCAGGAAGACAAAGGCGAACACTTTCGAAATGAACCACAGAACTTTAATCGGGAACCAGATGGGGAAGGTGATAATCTTCAACAACATCAGCATGCTGCGTCAGACTCCTCCCTGCACATTGGATGGCCCCTCCACGCGTCTCGGAATGATCCACCAGGCGAAAAAATAGCCGACGACGACG
>DASYTP010000279.1:0-7199 GCA_036002145.1 Bacteroidota bacterium
TCTCCAGCAGTTATCTTTTGCATCGAACGCAAAGAATTTAACCGGCGTTGCGTATGATTGTGGATATTACGATCAGTCTCATTTCATCCGGGAATTCAAGGATTTCGCGGGCATCACTCCCACAAAGTATCTCTCCGAAACGCGAACATTGAATAATCTGAAGGTTCGTTACACCTTCGCAGAGGACTGATCGCCTCCGGCGAGGTCCGGCAAACTATTGCATCATGGTCCGGCCGCGGCAGTCATCAGGCCTTTCATTTATATTCCCTCCTTCTTGCCTCAAGAGATTCGCAGCATAAACGAGATAAGATTGAAATCTGAAGAGATTTCGCTTTTCTACAATCTTATGTCACCCACGATGAGCATATTCAGACGTAAGTCCATCCACGTGCAAGTGGTGCACGTGGCGGTTCTGCGAATTTCAAGAGGGTGCGGCGATGAGGAAGCTTCTTTGTGTTGCAACAGTTCTGGTTCTTGGCATCAGCGTTCGAGCGGACAGCGCGACTTTTCGCGTTCCGTTGGATTATGCAAAGATTCAACTCGCTATCGACGCCTCTTCGAACGGCGACACGATCATCGTCGACCGCGGAAGGTATTTCGAGAACATCAACTTCAAGGGAAAGAAAATTGTTCTCGCAAGCGAATTTATATTCTCCGGCGACAATGAGGATGTCGACAGCACAATCATCGACGGGTCGCTGCCGCTAAACCCGGACACTGCGAGCACCGTCCTCTTTATTACCGGAGAAGATGCCTCGAGCGTTCTCGAAGGATTTACGATTACGGGAGGCTCGGGAACGATAACGCACGATGAGCAATCCTCGCAATTATTCCGTAGAGGTGGTGGAGTGTTTTGCTCTCTTACTTCCCCCACAATCGCTCATAATGTCATCACCGGAAATTCAGCGACGAATGATTCGGGGCTAATTTCCGCAGGCGGGGGAGGAATCCGTTGCGGAGGGGGAAGCCCGAGGATTCTCAATAATGTCATCATGTATAACAAAGCAAAATACGGCGGGGGGATTGTACTCCAGGTTTCAGCGGCGCTTGTCAGGAATAATGTCCTGTTCCGCAACAGCGGGGGTGAAGATTTTGGATGCGGCGGCATCTGGATCACGGGAAGCAGTGCCGGCCCGACAGTTCTGGAGAACAACACGATTTACGAAAACTCTTCCGTCAAATCCCCGGGTGGTGTGTATCTCAATACCTCAATGTTTGTGGGACGAAATAACATTATCTGGGGCAATTCAGCTCCGAGCGCTCCACAAATCCTTGCCGATTCGCCTTCTCCAATAGCGTATTCCGATGTTCAAGGAGGGTGGACAGGAACGGGAAACATCAATCTCAACCCCCAGTTTCTCGATACGAGTTGCTATCTCGGTCCGGGTTCACCCTGCATCGATGCAGGAAATCCTGGAACGTCGTTTCGTGACCCTGAAGATACCTTAAATCCCGGTGCTGCACTGTGGCCGTCGCTCGGTGGCGTCCGCAATGATATGGGTGCCTATGGTGGACCCGGGCGATCGGCCTCAGTGTACGTCGATCTCCATCTGAATGATCCACGTCCACCTTCATCGGTAATTGCATACAGCGATTATCAGACGTCGACCTCGATAGCGGTGACCTGGCACGATCCGACGCAGCATCGAAATGGAACCCCGCTGTCAGGATTTGCCATCCACCTCTATCGCGACTATACCTTTCTTTCCTCCGTGGACTCGGGTGTCGAGATGTTTGTCGACTCGAATCTTGTCCAGCACCAACATTACACATACCAGTTACTGACAGCCATTGCGGCGGACTCGAGCGTGTTCGATTCAGCCGGAGCGTATGCCGGAGGCCACGCGCAATCCATGCCGCCAGCTTCCTTTTCGGCTGCCGATAACGTCGCCGGGGTCACGCTGCGGTGGACAAATCCGTCACGTCAGGTTGACAACACCCCTCTCAATGATCTCGCTGCTATTTTGATTTATCGCGACGGCGCGCCAGTAGACAGCCTGGCACAGACGGCCGCTGATACGGGTCAGCAACGCTCATATGTCGACGCCGGGCAGGGCTATCATTTTTATCGGCTAAGGACAAAAGACAACGAAACGCCAACGCATTACAGCGGTTTCACCGATTCGCTCCTGGGATTTGGAGGATTGGATACCGTTTACGTGGATGGATTCGAGAACGGTCGCGGAAAAGGATTGGCTACCGGAACATGGGATACCGTGGGTGCGAAGGTGTATTCGGGCAAATATTCTCTCACCGACAGCCCGGTCGGCGACTATGTTCAAAACAGCGCCACATCCTTCATGCTGCCACCTGTGATTCTCGGGAACGACATGGTACTCGAATATCACGATATCGCGATCGTGAGGCCGCTTTCACACGCAATCGTTCAGTTCAGCAACAACCAGCGCCGCACGTTTCGCGCGCTGAAGGACTACAACTGGTCGTCGTACGCGCAGTGGAGTGATGAATCGGCGGATTCCGGAGATTGGGTCACCGAACGTTTTAATCTCTCGGCGTATGCCGGTGATACCGTCACAATCCGGTTTCTCTTGACTACCAGCGGGTTTGCTCCCGCCGACGGCTGGTATATCGACAGCGTGAGCATCCGCCAGGCGACTGGCACCGCGGTCACAGAATTTGTCAATCAACCGGAGTGGAATTTGCTTTCTCTTCCGCTCAGCGTCGATAACGGCAAGCGGGGAAACGTCTACCCGAATTCCCACGCGCCGGCATTTTCCTATAACGGCAGATATGTCGCCGAGGATTCGTTGCGGGTCGGGAAAGGATATTGGATAAAGTTCGATTCTTCCTCTACGACGCACATCACCGGCAAGCTCATCCCGATCGATACCGTTATTGTCAGCTCCGGATGGAACCTCATTGGAGCGATAAGCTTCGACATGGATTCATCGAAAGTCAAGACGGATCCAGCCGGAATTCTCCGCTCCCAGTATTACGAGTACAACGGTCAATATGAACCCGTTAACACGCTGCGACAAGGTAAAGGGTATTGGGTGAAGGTCTCGCAATCCGGAAAACTAATTTTTTCCAGCTTTACACCTTCTCCAACCATTGTGGCAGTTGTCGAAGCAGATCGGGGGAACCACGAGCTCCCCAATACATTGCGGTTTACAGATAACGGCGGCCGTCATACAGAGTTATTGTTTGTCGGATCGGGATCCGGCAACCGTTCATGGGAGAGACTCGAAGCGCCTCCGCTTCCACCGGGAGGAGGATTTGATATTCGATTTTCGTCGGACCGGTTTATTGCCGAGGGGGATCGAGCGCACGACAAGGAGTTTCCAATCCTCATGCAGTCGGTGAGGTTTCCGCTCACAGTCGAATGGAGGATAACGGAGGAGACCGAAGGCGCTTGTTGGCAATTATCGCATGGTTCGTCGACAATTTCATTGCGATCAGACGGCAAGATCCGTTTAGAGAAGAGGGATCAGCTCGTATTGCAAATGGTCGGTGGAGTTGGTATCCGTCGACCGGGTTCCTTCGGTCTCGAGCAGAATTATCCGAATCCATTCAATCCCAGCACGCGAATCGATTATCAATTGGCGGAGGAAAGTAACGTCACGGTTACTATATACGATGTAATCGGCAGGAACGTGAAATTACTCGTGGATGAAGTGCAACAATTAGGTCTAAAATCGGTACAATGGAATGGAACAAATAATGAAGGAAATCCAGTTGCAACCGGTTTCTACTTATGCCGGCTTGTCGCGCATTCCAATTTCGATCCTGCAAAAAAATATTCTTATGAGATCAGGATGCTTCTTTTGCGATAGCCGAACTATTCGCATCCATTTGCAAGGCACCCGCTCCATTGTTCGATGGTCATCAGTGGGAGACGCGTGTGAATATTATACTCAAACAGAATACCCTGCTTCTCCTCATCGCAGTGTCCCCTGTTCGACGGCATTGTCCCAACCTCCCAAGCATGAACTCGATTCCCTCGCTTGGCTTCCCGGATGTTGGGAAGGAAGCAGGGAGGCGGTTAGCCAAAAGGCGGAGACATTCCAAGCGGCTGCGCACGGTTAATAAGGACTGGGCAAAACTGCAGGCGAGTTTCCATCAGGACGGCTATCGGTTTCGACGCGAGGGTGATGTCAGTAAGGCGATGGCCACGCCAGAGCGGTGATTACGAATCAGCTAAGAGTTCGGCGCACTCCGCGCAACAACTGTCCCATACATCATATTCGGCAACATGAGGAGGCGAATGTCTTGCAAACGAGAACTCAGTTTCGGACCTATGCTCTGATCGCTGGACTGACCGTGGTCGCAATTCTTCTCATCCCGGCACAGTTATGGGGACAAAGAGTTGCCGTTAGTCAGGCATATCAACTCAGTCACACTGCCCACTATGATCCTTCACTGTCTCCAGACGGTAAAAGAATGGTGTACATCGGTATTATCGAGCGCAAAGAACAGCTATTTATCATGAATGTGGACGGAACTGGCTCCGTTCAATTGACGCACAACGACGCCAATCATGAAGATCCTGCCTGGTCACCGGATGGCAAAACAATCGCGTTTGTCTACGTCGAAGACGATCTTGCGATCATCTCCATAATGAATGCCGACGGATCTGGGGTGCAGGAGTTGACGCCGAGAAACGTGCGAGCAATTCATCCTAACTGGTCACCCGACGGCTCAAAGCTGGCCTACTGTACTGACGACGATCTCGCGCCTCCGCGGAAGAATGATTCAGACATTCTGGTAATTGACATGACCACTCGGCGCATTAGCACGCTCATTACGGGTGGTGTCAATACGTACCCTTCATGGTCACCCGACGGAAAGCGAATCGCCTTCCGCCGTATGTTGGGAGAAATGAACTCCGAAGTGTTCGTGGCGAATGCCGACGGCACTGGCGCGCGGAACCTGACGAACCATCCGGCGTTCGACGGATGGCCGGCGTGGTCTCCGGATGGTACCCGGATCGCGTTCGCCTCGAATCGCAACTCGAGTTATCAAATATTCATGATGAACGCCGATGGCTCCGAGGTGCGACTGCTGGCCAACACCGAGGGGCGTGGCACAGCGCCGCAGTGGGGGCGCGACGGCGCAAGAATCTATTTCTCAATTTGCAAGAATGTTGATTTTGGTTTTGATTGCGAAATCTTCGTCGCAAGGACTGAAGGTTTTGCAAGGTAGTCAGGGCCGATTGGCCGAATAACAAGATGACTTCTATATCAATAACCATTAACGGTGCGAACCGTCAGGTTGAAATTGATCCGGGCACTCCTCTGCTTTGGGTGCTACGCGATGAGCTTGGCATGACGGGCACTAAGTTTGGCTGCGGACGGGGACTATGCGGCTATTGTCAATCAGGGCAGATTATGACCGCAGCGGAGCTGCTGACGCGAAAAAAAGATCCGACAGACGAGGAGATCGATGCGGCCATGTCACAGAATCTCTGTCGTTGTGGCACCTACCAGCGGATTCGTCGTGCCGTCCACCGTGCGGCCCAGGAAACCAAATGAGCAAAGCCGAAAAAATTAGTAGGCGAGGTTTCCTTGTTGTCTCAGCCACTGCTGGCGCAGGTTTGATGATAGGCTTCAGCATCTCCCGGCTCACAGGATGTGGCAAGTCCCCCGAGACAGCAGTCGAATCTTTTACACCAAATATTTGGCTCATCATCCGCTCTGACGAGTCGATTACTATCAGGCTCGCAAAATCAGAGATGGGCCAGGGCGTTATGACCGCGCTGCCAATGCTTGTCGCGGAAGAACTGGAAGCTGACTGGACCAAGATTCAGGTTGAACAACCAACCGCGCATCCAGGCTTTGGCAGACAAATGAGACAGGTTTTTTCAACTCCTGCGCCAAGGACATTGCCGCAATCATCTTCCATGCCCCTTACAAGGCTCCGGAGAAATTGCAATTCGTTGCTATCACGCCCGGCCAGACAGAGAAGTTCCTGGGAACGTATCGCGCGCGGCCTGAGCTCGCTATTCGCATCCTTCGTGACGGTGAAAACCTCTATTATTATTTTGTGGATAATCCTGAAGAAAAATTTTATCTTGGGGCACTTTCGCCCGACGAACTGTTCAACCCGACCGAGTCTGCTCAGCTGAAAATGGTCTCGATCGCTGAAGGGCAGGTCCAGGAAATTCCTGAAGGGGACAAATCCCAGACCGATCATGAGGCTCAAGGTCGACGCCAAAAAGGCCACAGGAATTCTTCTTAAATTCGCTTTCTTTCACAAACCTGTTTTAAGGAATAGAAATGCTAACACGCATACAGAACTTCACACACACGCTTGCTTTGAGCATGATGATTTCTTGCGCAGTCTTGATGCAGTTTGTCACCCTGGGTGCGGAAGCACAAGTCAAAGCGGCGCGCCCCAAAATCGCGATACTGGTCTTCAGCGGAGTAGAAGTTATCGACTATGCCGGTCCTTTTGAGGCGCTGACTTATGCTCGTAAAGATGGCGCCTCCTATTTCGAGATTTACATTGTAGCGGCAAAAAAAGAGACCCTAAAGTCTGCTGGGGGGCTTAAGATAATTCCCGATTACGACTTTGGGGATGCTCCTACCCCAGATTATTTGATCGTCCCTGGCGGAAACATCGGAGGGCCATTGAACAATGACGGTGTCATTAACTGGATCAAAACGATTTCAGCTAAAACAAGAGTGACCATGTCAGTTTGCAATGGCGCATATTTATTGGCCAAGGCTGGATTGTTGGACAACAAGAAAGCTACGACAACTGCATCCGGTGCTTATTCCAAGGGACTGGCTAACTATGGCAAGAATATCGACGTCCTTTACGATCAGCGATTCGTCTGGTCTGAGAACATCATCACGACCGCAGGGTTATCTTCGGGAATTGACGGGGCCTTGAGTCTCATCGAAAGAGAGATCAGCAAAGGCGCAGCCCAGGATGCAGCACTCAGCATGGAATATCATTGGCAGCCCGAAGTGAAATTCGTTCGCTCCCGTTTGGCGGAAATGACATTTATCGCTACCGCATCGATGTTAAAGAGCAAAGACTTCAAGGGAAATGTCGTGAAGTCAGGGGGCGACGAAAACCAGTGGGAGAAGGTTCTTAGAGTTACCGAGGTGCAGGGACTAGATGCACTGATGACGAAAGTCCTGAACTCTCTGAAACAAGAAGATGGATGGGCTTCCATTGTGAAGAAAGGCAATACCTTGGAGAGTCAGTTTGTGGACAAACGAGGCCGCAGC
>DASYTP010000280.1:0-4033 GCA_036002145.1 Bacteroidota bacterium
CCTGACCCGACAGGGAATTCCAGCGGCGATAACGGAAGCCTATCCGGCGCGCGTGGGTTTTCAAGCGGGCTTTCTTGTACCTGTCAATTCAACGGCGACGCGCGATATTTTGATCGGAGGATTTCTTGACTATAGCTCGACAGGTGGGAGAGTTCATTATGCAGACTATTCCGGAGAAGTCCGTAATGATCATATTCTGTCAGCTTACTCTATCGGGACGACGTTGTCCGGACGAATCAGGAACTTGAAACCGTTGACACTCGACTTCGGCCTCGGAGCAAGATTAGTTATTTCGAAATTCAAGAATGAATTTTCTTCCACCATCGGAACGAGTACGAACAACCTCGTCCTCGATTTCAGCTCGACCGGCGTAGGTTTCGAGCCGGGCATTGCCCCATCCGTGAGCATCTTTGGCGCTAACCTCGGAGCGACCGTATCATATATGTTTTACATTCCGACCAGATTGAATTCCGATCAGTTCAAGGATGCCTATCTAACCTTTAATAGAGGTGGAGAAGTGACAATCGATTGGAGTGGACCAAGGCTTGGTGTGATCGTCGGTTACGACCTGTAAGTCTTGCACAATTCTAAATTTTTTCGCATCTTTATCCATCATTTTAGCCCGCCATGCCCTGATTCTCATCCACCACCCGTCCATGGCGACAATTCTTATTCACACATCATCAAAATGGAGCGCGTTATGAAACAACGTTTGTTTCGTATTTTTCTATTGCTCGGCACACTTGTCGTGCTGCCGGCGACTATTTTTTCGGACGAGGGGATGTGGATGCTTAACCAGCTCGACAAGCTTCCGTGGTCGAAAATGAAACAACACGGGTTGGAGCTGACGCCGGAGCAAATCTATAATCCAAACGGGCCGAGCATCAAGGACGCCATCATCCTGCTCGGCGGCGGCACAAGCTCATTCGTCTCAGCCGATGGCCTGATACTCACCAATCATCACGTGGCATTCGCGGCGATACAATCGGTGAGTTCCGTTGAAGAGGACTATCTCAAGAACGGCTTTTACGCGAAGACGAAAGAGGAAGAACTCTCCGTGCCATCCTATACGGCGCAAATCGTCGCAAGCATCAAAGATGTGACTTCCGAGATCCTGAGCGCCGTGAGCGACACAATGTCGCCGGAGTCCCGATTGAGAGCCATCCAGGCGAAATCGCGCGAAGTTGAAAAAGCAGCGAAGGGGAGCACCGATTTCGAGTGTCGCGTCGCGGAAATGTATTCGGGGGTGAAATATATCCTCTCCACGTATGAAGTGCTGCGCGACGTCCGGCTCGTCTACGCCCCGCCGACCTCGATCGGCAACTACGGCGGGGAGGTCGACAACTGGTATTGGCCCCGCCATACCGGCGACTTCTCGCTGATGCGCGTGTACGCCGCGCCCGACGGAAAGCCCGCAAAGTATTCCAAACAAAATGTGCCGTACAAACCGAAAGTGTTCCTGCCGCTCTCGATCGCCGGACACGATGAAGGTTCCTTCGCCATGATCATGGGATTCCCCGGACGGACGTTCCGCTATCGCACGTCGACCGAAATCGAGCTGGCAAAAGAGGAAACGCTCCCCCTCACGATGGATATTTTCAAGACGCGCATGGACATTATCGAAGCCGCAGGCAAAAACGATCGCTCAACGGAGATCAAGTATTCAAGCCGCTGGCGGGGCCTCGCGAACACCTATAAGAACTACCAGGGGACACTCGAAGGCATGCAGCATGCGAACATCATGAAGCAGCGGCAGGATCAGGAACGGCTGTTCGGGGAGTTTCTCCACTCGAAGCCGGAGCTTGAACAGCAGTACGGCTCCGTGATGAAGAATATTGCGGATGTGTATCAGGATCTGAAGACATTCAACCGTAAGCAGGTCGTCCTCGGCCAGCTGCTTAGCGGTGTCGATATTCTTCAGGTGGCAACGAGGTTCAACGCCTTTGCCAATTCATTCGCAAAAGACTCGACGTCCGGCGAAATGAAGCCGCCGGAGGCGGGGGTGAATGAACTCAAAGAGTATCTCACCGCAAGCTTCAAGAACATGGCGATCGCAGTGGACAAGGAAGTCATGACGGCGCTCATCCTGAAGGCCGCAGATCTCCCTCCCGGGCAGCGCATCGCACGTATCGATAAGATTGTGGGCATGCGCGTCGGCGAAGGCCTGCAGAAAACCGTGAGAGAATTTGTGGAAGAACTTTACAAGCATTCAAAGCTGACGACCCTCGATGATTGCACGGAGATGATTTCGAAGTCCGCGGAAGATATTAAGGACGATGATTTCGCCAGATTTGCCGTTGAAATATCCAATGAGAATCTGGGCTTGCAGCAAAAAATCACATCTTTCAACGCGAGGATCGGAAGGGCACGCGGCAAATTACTTGAAGCATGGATGGCATGGAAAGGCTCCGATCTCTATCCCGACGCGAACCGCACGCTCCGGCTCACGTATGGCGAGATCAGATCGTACAACCCGCGCGATGGCGTGCATTACAATTTCGAGACGACACTCGGCGGGGTCATGGAAAAGGAAACCGGAGTCGATCCGTTCATTGTGCAGCCGAAGCTGAGAGAGCTTTGGGAGAAGAAAGACTTCGGGCGCTACGTCGATCAGAAAGCCGGCGACGTGCCTGTCGCATTCCTCGCAGATCTCGACATCACGGGGGGGAATTCAGGCAGCCCGGTCATTAACGGAAAGGGCGAGATTATCGGCCTCGCGTTCGACGGGAACTGGGAGGCCGTGGTCGGCGACTACCTCTACCAGGAGCCGCTCAACCGCTCCATCAACGTTGATACACGCTATATTCTGTTCGTCCTCGACAAGTTTTCCAACGCCCAGAATCTCTTAAACGAAATGATGGTGAGAGACGGAACGCATCCGTAGGGATGCGCCCGGGCAGGAACCGGGATGGATGCCTGCCCGAACGACCGAATCCTACTTCACTCGCCTATCGGCCTCAATACTTGTCGTTCGGTCCGTCTTCGACGAGAGCTCGACTGAAGTCGGGTCGGGCGGGTGGGATATGCGATATGAGATGTGCTTAAACCCTACCGCAGAGCGATCGGCGGGAGGGTTTTTGATTCAACGTGTGATGACTTGATATGGAAATACATGCTATTACTAATAATTGTGAAGAATTCCTGCCTAAGTAACACTTGACATTCTGAGATACCATTAGTATACTGTCTGAAGCCCACACTTGTCTGCCGTGATCGACAAGCCCGCAATGCCTGGTTTAGCGTGTCAGAAATGCGTTGATTAAGTCCGGCAAGGAATCTCAACAAAATGTTCTTCCTCATCACCATCCGAAGGGGCCCACGCCATGAAACACTCTGCTAAGTTTTCTTCTGTATCCTCGAGATACAGCTTCATCCAGGGATGTTCAGTGATACTTCTCGCGGTCATTCTCCTGTCCCCACCCTTGTCCTCCGCGCAACGGCAGAAGAACTCCATCTCTTTCCGGGAGCGCACAATGAATGCGGCGCAACAGCTACGGGAGTATCGCCAGCAGCTTCGGCTAACCAAAGAAAACGCGAGAAGCACTTCGGCCCTTCACTCTGAGGTCGCTATCCGGATCAATCGGACAGCGAAAACCTCGTCGACAATCTATTATTACGACGACATCGAAAGCGGCGCCAACGGCTGGACAAGCGCAGCATACACGGGTTCAGACCTCTGGCACCAGTCGATACTCAACGCGAGCTCGGCGACGCACAGCTGGTGGCCCGGGATCGAGCTGCAATCCAATTATGACAACGGCGCCCGCATCGACAATGCGCTCATCTCGCCTGCACTCGATTTGTCCTCGGCGATTGCACCGGTCGAGCTGTTGTTTACCGAGAACTATGTCACCGAGCGGGGCTGGGACTATTGCATGGTCGACGTCAGCACCGATGGCGGAACGAACTGGACTCATCTCCGCGGCGGGTATGGAGCGGCGCCGGCGGGCGGCAGCGATGGATGGATCATTACGACACTCGACCTGTCTGCGTACGCCGGACAGAACATCAACCTCAGGTTCTATTTCGATAC
>DASYTP010000281.1:0-5006 GCA_036002145.1 Bacteroidota bacterium
ATTCTGATGGCCGGGAATGATCAGCTGAACGAATCGAAGCTGCAAACGGTGCTAGGCCCCGAGGCTCGCCCCTCTCATCCCGATGAGCTGAAATCGCTTACGGGAGCCGGTGGGGGGTCGATCGGACCCATCGGGCTTAACGCTCAATCGCCCGCCGCGCAGGGATTCCGCATCATCGCCGATACGCGGCTGAAGGCTGCGAACAATCTCATCAGCGGGGCGAACAAAGACGACTACCATATTATGAACATCGACCTTGAGCGTGACGTGGCAATAGAAGGGTACTACGATCTTCGCACCGTTCAGAAAGGTGAGCCCTGTACGATCTGTGGCAAACCGTTGCGGGTGGTGAAAGCCATCGAGCTCGGACATATCTTCAAACTCGGAACAAAATACGCCGATGCACTGAAGGCGTTCTTCCTCGATGAAACCGGGAAGGAGAGTCCGATTATCATGGGAAGTTACGGCATCGGCTTAGACCGTATCCTTGCGTGTCACATAGAACAATCTCACGACAATTCCGGCATGATTTGGTCGAAGGCCCTGGCTCCATTCGACGCGCATCTGATCCTTGTCAGCTCGAAGAGCGAACAGGTGGTGGCGGTGTCAGAGGACCTCTTTAGCAGGCTGCAACTCGCAGGCATCGAAATCCTGTACGACGATCGCAAGGATGTGAGTCCCGGCTTCAAGTTCAAAGATGCGGATCTGTTGGGGATCCCGTTGCAGATTATTGTCGGCGAGAAGAACGTCGTGAACGGAAAGGTGGAGGTGAAAGAACGGCGAACGGGAGAGCGGCAACTTCTCGACGTGGAAAACGTTCTCAGCTATGTCCAACGATACCTGGAATGAGACATGAATCAGCGCGAGCCATACGGCGCCGTACCGGATATTGGCTCCCAGCCGGCAAATCCGCAATCCGGCGAAGCATTGTCCCGGGGGGTGAAGAAGTGGTCCATCGAGGAGATTAAATTTGTCCGGAAGCATTACCCGAAGAAGGGGGGAGGATATGTCGCGGAGAAGCTTGGCCGCTCGCGGACGAGCGTCAACGCGTTAACAATCCGTATAGGTATCCGGAGGTCGAATTTTCGCAAATGGAAAGAGTGGGAAGCGCATTACCTTCAGAGACACTATGGATCCAAGCCGATAGATTCGATTTCGCGCACTCTCGGCCGTACGGTGAGTGCGGTTCAACTGAAGGCGGGAGAACTGGGGATCACGTCTCCACCTCCAACGCGCTATAGCCAGCAGGAGAAGGAACAAATCAGGGAGTGGTATGAAACCGGTTCCGCCACCGTTGGCGAGATTGCGCGGCGGCTCGGTCGTCCGGTGAGTGCTCTCCGCACTCGCGTCGCGCGGTGGGGGCTGAAAAGTCCTCTGTTCTGGACGAGGCGCGAGCACAATTTCGTGTTGAAACACTATGCCGACACGAGCGCCGGAGAAATCGGCCGCTTCCTCGGCAGATCCCCCCGCGCCGTCACGCATTACGCCAGCCGGCACGGCGTGAAAAAACGCAGATGAACTCCGCAGAACTCCGAGTTTTTACTCTGCCACTTCCTGGAATAAACTCGGAGTTCTTACTGCGCAACCGGGGATAGCCAGGAAGCCAAGGCAACAGGCCGCCCCGATGGGGCTTGAGGGGTGTTGATGTTGTGATATTCTACAAACAGTTCCGCTCCTCCGGAGCGGATCAACGTCAAAGTCTCGCTGGAACCGCAAAGATGGTACACCTGAAAAAATGAAGCGGAGGAATAGTCCCATAGGGACGGCCTGTTTGTAGCACGATTCAACGAAGGAATGGAAAGCTCCGTCAGGAGCGACCTTCGTATCATGGATTGATCCGATTTCGCCTGTGGATTTGGCGAAGTTCGGATGATTCGATTTGTATGATCACACAGATTGATCGGATTGATGACGAGGCAAGCCGAGCGTCACCGCAAGCAGAGTTAGACCTTCGAGTTCATTCTGCGTCAAGGCGTGGTAAGAACTCGGAGGTCTGCGAAGAACTCCGAGTTTTAACCCTGCCATTCCCCGGAATAAACTCGGAGTTCTTACCGCGCAACCGTGGATAGCCGGGAGGGCAAGGCAACAGGCCGCCCCGATGGGGCTTGAGGGGTGTTGATGTTGTGATATTCTACAAACAGTTCCGCTCCTCCGGAGCGGATCAACGCTGATGTTTATCTGAAACCTTACGGATTGTAAGATCCAGGAGGTGAAGCGAACGAACAGTCCCGTAGGCCTGCCCGACCCGACTTCAGTCGAGGTCTCGTCGTAGACGGACTGAACGACGCTAGTCGGTCAGGCGTGGACGGCCCGTTTGTAGCACAATTCAACGGGGGAATAGAAAGCTCCGTCAGAAGCAGCCTTCTCCCTTCCTCCGTGATCCGCAGCCAAACGTATTGTAATCCTCACTCATATTCTTTATCTTTCAGAACATTCTTCCTCAGTCTCTGATGCCCGAGTTTATTCACCTCCATAATCATTCTCACTACAGCCTGCTCGACGGCGCTGCGACGATCGACGGACTCGTGCAGGCTACCGTGGAAAATAAGATGCCCGCAGTCGCGCTCACCGACCACGGTGTGATGTTCGGCGCCATCGAATTCTACAAGGCCGCAAGGAACGCGGGGATCAAACCGATTATCGGCTGTGAAGTCTACATAGTCACAAAGGGCTCGCGATTCGACAAGGAGATCAACGCGCAGAGCGTGAAAGAAGGGAAGGGCAGGGGGATTTATCACCACCTCGTCCTGCTTGCGAAGGACTTCGCCGGCTACAAGAACCTCATGAAGCTTGTCAGCATCGGACACACGGAAGGCTTCTACTATAAGCCGCGCATCGATCTCGAAGTCCTCCAGCGTCATAGAGGCGGACTCGTCGCTCTCTCCGCCTGTCCGACGGGCGTGGTTTCCCATCATCTCGTCAACGATAATTATGCTGAAGCGCGGGCTACTGCCGGAACGTTCAAGGAGCTTTTTGGGGATGATTTCTACCTGGAAATACAAAACCACTCGCTCGAGAAGGAGAAGCCGATCCTCCAACACATGCCGCGGCTGGCGAAAGAACTCGATATCAAGCTGATTGCAACAAATGACGTCCACTATATTCGTCAGGACCATGCCATCGCCCACAACGTCATGTTGTTGATCCCGGATGCGAGCGCATCTAATACCACTGATTACAGGCAGCTCCGCTACCAAACCGACCAGATTTATTTCAAAACTGCTGCCCAGATGTGCGAGTTATTTAAGGATCACCCCCGCGCGATTGCATCGACACTCGAAGTGGCAGAGAAGATCGACAACTACAGGATCGAGCCGGAGAAGCCCTTCATGCCGGCGTTCCCGATCCCGAAGGAAGCCGGTGTCGCGACGCTCGAGGAGTATCTTGACCGGCTCGCGCATGAAGGGCTGACCCGTCGTTACGCCTCTCCGGCAAAAGAAACCGAAGAACGCCTCGAGCTCGAGCTTTCCGTCATTAAACGAATGGGATATGCCGGATATTTCTTGATCACGCAGGATTTTATCAACGAGGCAAAGAAGATGGGCGTTGCGGTGGGACCGGGACGTGGCAGCGCGGCCGGAAGTCTCGTCTCGTATGCGCTCGGCATCACGGACGTCGATCCATTGAAGTACGATCTCCTGTTCGAACGCTTCCTGAATCCCGACCGCGTCAGCATGCCCGACATCGATATCGATTTCTCGGACGACAGGCGCGACCGCGTGATCGAGTATGTCAAGAAAAAGTACGGCTCCGACTCCGTCTCGCAGATCATCACTTTCGGCACCCTATCCTCCCGCGCCGTGTTGAAGGACGTCGGCCGGGTTCTCGGTGTACCCTTGAATGTCATCGAGTCCATTACCAAGCAGATCCCCGTCATCCAGGGAAAAGTCACACCGCTGGCGGAAGTACTCGACACCAATCCGGAATTGAAATGGATCAAGGAGAGTAACGATGAGAAGATTCAGGAGCTGGTGAATATCTCGCTCGTCCTCGAAGGGATGAACCGCAATGCGTCGACACACGCGGCAGGAGTGGTGATCGCTCCGGGTCCGCTCACGGAGTACGTGCCAATCTACAAGACGCCGCAGACCGAAGCGATGACGCAGTACAACATGATCGATCTCGAGCGTGCCGGCCTGTTGAAGATGGATTTTTTGGGACTCCGCACGCTCACGGTTCTCGAGAACGCGCTCACGCTGATTAAGGAGAATCACGCGATTGATGTCGATCTCACGAGCCTTCCGGAAAACGATCCGGTAACCTTCGAATTGTTCAGCAAGGGTCAGACGACCGGCATTTTCCAGTTCGAGTCCTCCGGGATGCAGGACTGGCTCCGGAAATTGAAACCGACGTCCATCAGCGACATCGTTGCGATGAACGCGCTCTACCGCCCCGGACCGATGGAGATGATCGGAGATTTCATCAAACGAAAGCAAGGTGTGCAGAGGATGGATTATCCTCATCCGCAGCTGGAAAAGATCCTGAGCGAGACCTACGGCATCATTGTCTACCAGGAACAGGTAATGAAGATCGCGAGCGAAATCGCCGGATTCTCACTCGCCAAGGCGGATATCATGAGGCGCGCGATGGGCAAGAAGGACAAGGCGCTCATGACAAAGCAAAAAACGGAGTTTATCGACGGGGCTGTGAAAAAAGGGACTACGAAAAAGATCGCGGGGGATATTTTCGACATGATCGAAAAATTCGCCTCGTACGGGTTCAACAAGTCTCACAGCGTGGCCTACTCGATCCTGGCCTACCAAACTGCATTTCTGAAGGCTCATTACCCCGCGGAATTCATGGCCGCGACGATTTCTTCGGAAATTGGTGACACGGCATACGTCGTGAAGCTCATCGAGGAATGCAGGAAGATGGATCTTCAGGTCCTACCACCCGACGTCATAGAAAGCGACGTCCAGTTTGTCGTGAGGCCCGGGGGCATCCGGTTTGGATTGAGCGCGATCAAGAATGTGGGCGTGAGCGCGGTGGAAAACATTATCAAGACA
>DASYTP010000282.1:0-6168 GCA_036002145.1 Bacteroidota bacterium
ATTTAACTTTACCCCGAGCGTCAGAGTTGAACCCGCAATCGTGCGAGAGCAAGGGCAACCCAAAGCCCTTTTGCGATTGAGTCTGGATAACTTGCAGGAACGTCGCGTAGTTGAGATTTCGTATGGTGAAATGGAGATCCACCACGAGGGGCTTGCCGTTGGTGCCAACATCTTTCTTATCCCGCTTCAATCTTCAACGATCGATCGCACGGTGCCGGTTGTCTTCAAGACCTATCATCAGACTGTAAGCACATCGTCGGTAACAATCAAGCCGGTCAGCGCGAAGGAGATTTATCTTATCTCCCACACACACAATGATATAGGCTACACCGATCTACAGCCAAACGTGGAGAAGAAGCAATGGCAAAACCTGGATGAGGCGCTTCGGCTCATCGATGAAACGAAGGATTATCCTCAGGAAGCCCGATATAAGTGGAATCTGGAGATTCTCTGGCCGTTCGAAAGCTACATGAAGAATGCCACAGCGGCAAGGAGACAGCAGGTCATTGATGCAGTCAAAAGGGGAAGCCTCGGGCTAAACGCGCTGCTTGTCAACCCGCTCACGGGACTCGCAGGCGCAACCGAGATGAGTCACTTCACCGAATTTGCCCGACGCTTCACAAACGAGTACTCGATTCCGATCACGACGGCGGCAGTCTCTGATGTCCCCGGATTTACTTGGGGAATTGTTCCGGCCCTGGCGCAGAGCGGAGTCAGGTACTTCGCAAGCGCTCCGAACACGGGCGACCGGATTGGGTATGTCCTTGAGCGTTGGGGAGACAAACCGTTCTACTGGAAATCGCAATCGGGCAATGAGAAGGTGTTGTTCTGGGTTGCAGGCTCCGGTTACTCGAGTTTTCACGAGGGGACGCTTAGTAAGCTCGGCACGGAGAAGATCATGAAGCTCCTGAGAAGACTGGATGAAACCAGATATCCCTATGATATATATTACCTTCCCTATACGTTGGGTGACAACGGCAGTCCCGATCCGGATCTTTCCCAATTCGTAAAGAGCTGGAATGAAAAATATGTCTCGCCGAGGCTCATTATTGCGACCCACCGGCAGATGTTCGAGGAGTTCGAGCGGCGCTATGGTTCGAGATTGCCGGAGTTTGAAGGCGACTTTACCCCGTACTGGGAAGATGGCGCCGCTTCCACTGCATACGAAACAGCGCGCAATCGCCGCGTGGTCGACCGGCTGATGCAAGGGGAGGCGTTGTGGTCGATGGGCCGGCCGGAGGCATATCCCGAGAGCCTCTATTATAATGCGTGGCGCAATGTCGTGCTGTGGGACGAGCATACATGGGGAGCCGATAAGAGCGTCTCCGATCCCGACGACCCCGGCACCGTCGGCCAGTGGAAACTCAAGCAAAAGTATGTCGTCGATTCGGACAGCCTGTCGGGGCTACTTCTCAACGCAGCAACCCGCCAGTCAAATTCTGCCGGTAAAGAGCACGTGTTTGACGTTTATAACACGAGTAACTGGACAAGGAGCGACATCGTTCTCTTGTCACGGGAGCAAAGCAACGATCGCGATCTCGTTGTTGATGAGGAAGGATCGTCCATTGCATCTCAGCGCCTCTCCACCGGGGAACTTGCACTCCTTGTGACCGATATACCTCCTTTCTCTGCGAAAAGATATTATGCACAGAAAGGTAGAGCACACTCGAAGGGCAAGGTTTCCATCTCCGGTTATGTGCTTCAAAATGAATTTCTCTCCGTCGCACTGGATCCCAAGACAGGTACGATCGCAAGCCTCAAATCTAAGAAAGAGCGCCGGGAGCTTGTGGAAGCGGGAAAAGGGCTGAACCAATATGTGTACGTGCCGGGCACAAACGCGGATAGCGCGCTCCATCTTACGAATGTTCAGATCAGAGTGAAAGAGCGAGGAAAGGTATTTTCCTCGTTCCTGGTAACGGGGGATGCCCCCGGTTGCAGGGGGTTTTCGTCCGAGGTTCGCCTCATTTCCGGACTCAAGCGTCTTGAGATTATAAATCGGGTGGATAAAATTGGTGTCCGGCAGAAGGAGGGAATGCATTTCGCCTATCCATTCAGAGTTCCAGGAGGCAGGATTCGGTATGATGTTGCCGACGGAATCGTGGAGCCGGAGAAAGATCAACTCTCGGGTTCCTGCAAGAATTTCTTTTCCATTCAACACTGGATCGACGTCTCAAACGATCAACTTGGCGTGTCATTGGTTACACTTGATGCACCACTCATCGAGATTGGCTCTATAACGGCTGAATCTCCCTGGATAGAGTCACTTCACCCTTCTCCAACGCTGTATTCGTATGTCATGAACAATTATTGGCATACAAATTATAAAGCAGACCAGGAAGGTGTCGTCACATTTCGATACTCCATAATTCCACATGAAGAGGCGAGGCTCGCTGAGACTTCCCGGCTGAGCAGGGAAATCTGTCAACCCCTTCTTCTCATGAGCGCCGATCGTTCCCAGCATCCGTTGAGTTCATTATTTACTCTGCAACCAGACAGCATAATCGTTGAATCCTTGAAGCCGATTGACCATGGAAAGTCGTGGCTGGTGTATCTGTACAATCCAACCGGTGCCCTTCAACGGATTACGCTGGCGTGGAATCGGCCGAAGAGCGTCACGATAAATGAAAGCAATGCGTCCGCCGTCGCGGGTGCAGAAATTTCTACCGGCTTTGGTCTTGAGCCATTTGGCACCCGTTACGTACGCGTATCGATCTCAAACAGATGAGATCCACTTCCGCTAAAGTATTATTCCTCCTTCTTGCTGCCGTCACTTGTGCCGGCGCCCGGGGACAATTCTGGAGGTCGATTGGAGGACCGCGGCACGGTTCTATTACGAAGATCCTCGTTGTCAACGATTCGGTGCTTTATGTTGGCACAGACACTGCCGGTGTTTTCCGATCGACGGATGATGGAGCATCCTGGACTTCGTTCAACACAGGGTTATCCGATTTGCATATCGAAGCACTCGCGATCGGGCCGAGCGGTTCGATGTACGCAGGAACGAGAGCCTACGGCCTGTTCCGCCTACCATCCGGAGCCGCCTCGTGGGTTGGCACGGCGTTTACAAATGCCCCTGTCACCGCCATCTCCATAAATTCTGCCGGGACGATCTATGTCGGAATATATGAAGGAACCTTCAGAGGAGCAGAAGGTTCATCGACATGGGCATACACCTACGACAATCGATTCTATTCAGATACGGTGCACGCCCTCTATCTCTCACCGACAAACGATATCGTCGCCGGTGGAGATCGAATTATCGGATGGTACAAAGTGGGCGATGCAAACTGGCATTCAGAATTGGGTTTCATGCAGCATGTTCACTCGATCATACCGACTCCTTCTCACAGAATTTACTTCGGCGGCACCTACGGCGGTTACATTGGTTCTAATGGCGTGGCTTATATGGATGACCTGGAAAACTGGGCACTACCGGTCGAAGGAATTGTATTGAGCCCTGTGACTGCGCTGGCGGTCAACGCTTCCGGATGGCTTTTTGCCGCGACGAGAGACAGTGGCATGCTCGTATCCGGAAATAACGGCGACACGTGGGGAAAACTGAATTCTGGCCTGGGATCTTCCGTAATTTCATGTATGGAGATGAGCCGGACAGGAGTCCTCTATGCGGGATCATTCGATGGAAATGTCTATGAAGCTGCGTCGACGTACTTTGGACCAATCGCGCCCGTCAAGCTATATCCCCGAAACGATACACTGGATGTCAGGGGCAGCATCGCTCTGCGATGGAGGCAAGTTGCCGGCTCTCTTACGTATCATCTGCAGGTCTCACGAGATTCGGTATTTGGCTCCGGCATCATTGTGGACCAGAGTCTTCCGGACACATCCAGAATTGTGGCCAGCCTCGATACTGTGACTCGCTATTACTGGCGTGTGCGTTCCCAGAATCCGATCGACACTTCAATCTATAGTGACACATGGAGATTTGTGACCGGACCAATCCCCTCCCCGCCCGCTCTCGCATCTCCTCCCGACAGTTCAGAGAATATTCCTGCAAGCGTCCAGCTCCGGTGGCATAGTGTACAGACGGCGATTTCATATCGTCTGGAGACATCGGGCTATCCCGGGTTCTATTACCCGACGGTCTATGACACCGCAGATACCGTCATCAATCTTGAGGGACTCGCGCCAAATATCCGCATCTACTGGCACGTGCGCGCAACTAACATTGCCGGTCCAGGAGCCTTCTCCGACACCTGGTCCTTCGGAACTATTACACCCCCGCAGGTGGAACCCCGGCTGGAATTTCCCCTCGCAGAAGCTACTCACCTTCCTACCAGCGTGACGTTCCTGTGGGAGAGGAGTGAGCGAGCAACCTCATATGATTTCCAATTGACAGACCGGAATCAGTTTGATTCGCTTTTCATTCGTGCAGACAGTCTGCTCGCAGATACTTCCCTTCGGGTTGATGGCTTGACCAATGGAACCCGCTTCAAGTGGCGCGTCCGCGGAAGGAATAAGTGGGGTGTGGGACCGTTTTCAGATCCGAGGGAATTTATAACTATTATAGAGAGCCCTTCGGCCCCGACACTGATATCACCGTCGAATCATGCGGTGGATGTACGGACATATGCCGCTGAACTCAGGTGGAGTCCATCCGAGAGAGCATCATCGTATCACGTTCAAGTAGCTACCGATTCGCTCTTCACGAGAATGTGGGGAGAGAACGATGTTGTAAGCACCACGCTCTCCATGCACCTGCGCGAGAACACACTTTATTACTGGCGCGTGTATGCCTTGAACATCGGAGGCACGAGTCCCTGGTCTCCGACATTTACATTCAGAACCATCCCCGAGGGAAACGGAGGTTCGGGGAAGCCCGGTACGTATTACGTCATGGGTAATTTCCCATCGATGTTCAACGGAACGACGATTTTTTATTTTGGAACTCCGGTAGGGACGCAAGTTCAGATCACGGTATACAATATTCTTGGTCAGCGAGTTGCAACAGTGATCGACGGTGCGATTCCGGCCGGTTATTGGGAAACTTCGTGGGACGCGAGCGGACTCCCAAGCGGCATGTATCTTTACATAGTGCGGTTGGGCGATCTTATGACGACGACACGAACCTGGATACTGAAATGAAGTTCCACGCAAATGGTTTCCCGGATCGTGGAACGGGGTCCACATTGACGCAGGTCATCTTCTTCATGGCCCTCCACATTGTGAGCGCTCCGAGCTTGGCAGTAAGCGGAACGGGTGATCACACCATGAGTCGCGTTGTGCAGGACAGTTTGCATGGGGTCGGTGCCGATCATCGCGAGTCGGTGATGGGTGATCGGAGAGGGTTATTTGATCCCATCGAACTTGACCTCACCTTCGGAGTAGCATTTCCACGCGGCGATTTTTCCTCGATCAGCGTTGGTAATCCGAACGCAGGGGCCGCACGAAGAGGCCTATGCTTCGGGTTGGACGCGACCTACAGGATGACGGAGAGCTGGGGACTATCCGCCGGGAGCTTCTTATCGTTTAATGGAGTGGACAGTCGGGTGCTTGGACTACCTTCCGATCTCACGGTGAGCACAAACTCGTGGCGCACCGTCTGGGTGCTGGTTGGTCCACGGTATAGTGCGAGGGTTTCCACGGGGGCAGTGCTGGAATTGACTGGTCAGATTGGCCTTCTGTCTGGAACAAGTCCCGAAATCTCCTTCGATTTTGGAAACCAGCACCTCTCTCAAGGTGCGGCGAGTTCCACTGCCCCCGGCTTCAGGCTAGGCGTAGGGATAGTGTATAAAGAGAAAGGAATCATTGGTCTCACGTATATGGGAGGAACGCCCTCTTACACCATCACGGCGACTGACGGGCAAACGACGATTTCATCGACGCCAGACCAACCGACGAGTTTGTTGAGTTTTGTGGTAGGGATGCGGTTCTGAGGCTGTTGCAAGGAGGGGTATTTTTTTGTATATTGAGACATTCAACACCGCGGGGTGGAGCAATTGGTAGCTCGTTGGGCTCATAACCCAAAGGCTGTAGGTTCAAGTCCTACCCCCGCTACGGGCGAGGCCGATTCTGAAAAGATTCGGCCTCTTTTTTTCTCCGACCCCGACATGAACCTGCAAGGCCGTCCTGCCTCTGCTTGCGGGATTCCAATGGAGAAGTTGTCGCGTTTGAAGCTGCTGCACCTTTCTCCAAATCTTATTATCTTCA
>DASYTP010000283.1:0-13379 GCA_036002145.1 Bacteroidota bacterium
GGTTCCTCATGTGAATTTGATCCTTGATCCTCGATCCTTGATCCTTGATCCTCGATCCTCGAATCTGGAAACTGAAAACTGAAAACCGGAAACTGAAAACCGGAAACTGGAAACTGGAAACTGGAAACTGGAAACTGATTCCTGCCTACTACTACCTACTACCTACTACCTACTGTCTACTGACTTCTGTCCGATCAGCTCACGCGCTCCCTGTAATCCCGCTTCGGTGACTTCTGTGCCGCTCATCAGCTTCGCAACTTCACTCACACGCTCCTGATCGTCGAGTTTCCTCATGCGTGTGAATGAGCGCTTGCCCTCTTCAATTTTTTCCACGACAAAGTGTGTATCGGCGAATCCGGCGATCTGAGGGAGATGAGTGATCGCAATGAGCTGGTGGAACTGTGAAAGCTTCTTCATGGCTTGGCCGACGGCGTGTGCGACGCGTCCGCTCACCCCGACGTCGATCTCGTCGAAGATCAACAGCGGCAGGCGGTCCGCTTTTGCAAGGATCATCTTGAGTGCAAGCATGATCCGGGAAATTTCTCCGCCCGAGGCGACCTTTGCAAGTGGTTTCGGGTCCTCGCCGGCATTGGTTGAGACATGAAACTCTACAACGTCCATTCCCCGGGGCGTCGCATCGTAGTACTCTCTGCCAAGCTTGACAATCGCATGGTCATCGCCTGGAAGCCGCCGCTGTCCAATCTTCGTCTCGAAGAGCGCGTGCACAATTCCGAGTCCGGCGAGAGATTGCATAACGGCTTTGTTGACTTTCGTTGCAACTTCAGCTCGCTTCGTCGAAAGGCGCCCGGCAATGGCGGATGCATTTTTCCGCTCATTCTCAATCCGTGCCTGTACTGCAGCAATTTCAGCTTGAAAATTGTTCGCGAGCTCGACCTCTCTCCCGATCTCCGCACGATGGAGGATGATGGCTTTAAGCGAGCCGCCGTATTTCTTCTTCAGGAGCGTTAATGCGCCGAGCCGGTTCCGGATTTCTTCCAGCCTCTCGGGGTTGAACTCGACTTTCGAGTTGTATCCCTGTATGAATTTTGCAATCTCACTCACGATAGCCGCCGCGGAAGCTGCTTCTGCCCTCGATTCTTCGAACGATGCATCTATGCCGGCAAGCGTTTCAAGCTCATTGCGCGCAAGAACGAGTTGATCGTGCACGGAGTTCTCACCTTCGTAGAGCGACTGATAGAGTCTTTCAGTGGCGCTGAACAGCCGCTCGGAGTTTTCGAGGATGGTTAGCTCGGTTTCAAGTGTTTGTTCTTCTCCAGCCTGCGGCCCCACGGCATCGATCTCATTCATCTGAAACTCGTACAGCGTACGACGCTCGACGAGATGCTGCTCCTTCGCCTTGAGCTCATCCAGGCTTTTCATTTCCCCGACGACCCGCCGATACGCCTTGCCGAACTCCTCGACGAGCCCATCGAGTCCGCCGAACTCATCGAGCAAGTCGATATGCGTTTCGGTCCGCAGCAGCGATTGGTGTTCATGCTGGCCGTGCAGGTCGACAAGCAGATCGCCCACGTGTTTGAGAAGTGAGGTCGTGACGGGAGTGTCGTTGACAAACGAGCGGCTCTGTCCCTTGATCGAGACCTCGCGCCGTGCGATCATTTGATCCTGCCACTCAATCTCGTTTTCGGCAAGAAGGTGTTGAAGCTGCTTATTGCCGGCGACATTGAAACAACCTTCGACGATGGCTTTCTCGGCACCTTTGCGCACCGCTTCGGTATCTGCGCGCTCGCCGAGAATGAGGCTGAGAGCATCGATAATGATCGACTTACCAGCACCCGTCTCGCCTGTGATGATATTGAGTCCACGCTCAAACGCGACGGCGAGCTCTTCGATCAGGGCATAGTTTTTTATGGAGAGGGCGGTGAGCATTAACACTACGTTGCTGTCAATTTACGCTTTTTTTTGAGAAATTCAACCACACCTCGCGTGGCATGTGTTGGGGCCAACGAGCTGGCGATGAAACCCTGCGAGGAGATATAATAGCATTGTACTGCGTCGGCGCCAGACAGAGCCTCGCGAAATGTCACATCAGGGAAGCTTGGAAGCTTCAGAAGTAGAGCCTATTCTCAAATCCGGAATATCCTTGAGGACACCGTGATAATACGCCATGCGGAAAAATTCATTGAGCGAGGCGATACCTTCTTCTTCCAGCGTGTAACGAAAGTTCAGCAGGTATTCTTCTTCATCCGGGTTCAGGCCGGGCAGGGATTCTGCCGGAAGTGCCGCGGTTGTCAGTGCCTTCATCTCCTCGGCGGCAAATGTTCCTTCCCGAACGACCCAGAAGCCGTGGACGAACGGCAATTCACTCAGGTCGTACCATTCATCGACGAGATCGAGCCTGGCGGGCCGATCCCGCACCGCTATTGCGCTCCTGTCCACAACGAGCGCGGCATCGGCCTTCCGCAAGGCTTCATCAACCGAACCGGAAAGCGGAACGAATTGCGGGGCGGTATCATACTTCTCCTTCATGATAATATCGGCAAGAACAATCTCCGATGGAAATGCCGGGTCGACGCCGATGGTTTTGATCGTGTGAAGGTGTTCGTGGAAAACGAGGAGGACCGATCCGCTTTCGCCTTCCGAGAGGACGCCGACGTTCGGGACTATCTTGCAGGTCCCATAGAGGTGTGCATACTCTATCGGGGACAAAAAAGCTCCGTCAAGTTTTCCTTCACGGAGCTGAACTGCAAGCGGCGCAAAATGATCTTCGGTGAGGCCGAAAGGGCGTGTTTCTCCTGTCCCACGGGAACCGGAGGGGTTCGAAGCGGCAGATCCCTTCTCTCTTAACCCGCCGAACAACGGCTGCGGATAGAGATGAGGAACGATGCCAAGCCGTTTCATCGGGCCTACGTCGTTGCGGTCTTCTGGCGAATCTGTTTAGCGGCGAGATCGCGCAGGTAGTAAAGCTTCGCACGCCGCGAGCTGCCCTGCTTTGTCACCTCTATCTTGGCAATACGGGGCGAATGCAGCGGAAAGATACGCTCGACCCCGACGCCGTTCGAGACCTTGCGCACGGTGAACGTCTCCGTCAGTCCCGATCCACGTTTGCCGATCACAACGCCTTGAAAGTGCTGGATGCGCTCTTTGTCGCCTTCAACGACACGAACATGAACGTTCACTGTATCTCCGGGCTTGAAGGGCAGGAGTCCGGATTTCATCTGCATGGCCTCTACCAATTTGAGTTTTTGCATTTTCACTTCTCCTTAAGTTTACGATAACAAATCTTTGCGCCGCCGCCTTGTGCGCAGGAGCCGCTGTTCCTGCCGCCAGAGCGCGATCGCTTTGTGATCCCCGGACAACAACACTTCCGGTACGGGGATTTTCTTATATTCAGGCGGACGCGTATAGCCCGGGCTGTCCAAAAGCTCATCCTGAAACGAATCCGTGAGCATCGACTCGCCGTCCCCGAGGACCCCCGGGATTAACCGGACGATGGCATCGATCAATACAAGCGCCGCAATCTCTCCGCCGGTCAGCACGTAATCGCCGATGGAGATCTCTTTTGTCACAAGCTTCATCCGGACACGCTCGTCAACGCCTTTATAGTGCCCGCAGAGTATCGCGAGATTCTTCCTGATCGACAACTCGTTGGCAAGCTTCTGATTAAACTGCTCGCCATCCGCAGTTACATAGATCACTTCATCATACGATCGTTTCGACTGCAACGATTCAATACATTCAAAAATCGGTTCGGGCTTGAGAATCATCCCCGAGCCGCCGCCATACGGAGTGTCGTCGATCGTCTTATGCCTGTCGTGCGTGAATTTCCTGAGATCCTGTACTTTGATCTGTACGAGTTTCTTCTTCTTTGCCCTTCGAATAATGCTCTGGTTCAACGGACTTGACAGGAGCTTCGGGAATCCCGTAATAATATCAATTCTCATACTTCCTTCACTCTTCAATCAACCCGTCGATCAGACCGATCACAATCTTCCGATCCCGAAGATTCACTTCTATGAGAAATTCCTTCACCGCCGGTATCATCGACAGCCTGGATCCATCACGCACTTCCAGGACATCGTGCGCGGGTAGCTTGCTGATACTCTCCACGCGTCCCAGAAAACGGCCCTCGGTCGAACGCACCTCGCAGCCGATGAGATCATGGATGAAGTACGAGCCGGGCTGAGGTTTCTCGATTTCACTGTCCCGCACGAATACATATTTTCCCACCAACAGCTCAGCGGCATCTCGATCACTGATGCCCTGAAATCGCATCAACGCGAAGCGCGCTTTCAAGACGACATGAGCTACAACTAGCGCCTTCGTATCCTGGTCCGAGTTGCCGATTGCAACGTCGCGCAGCGACGTCAACCGGCGGGGCGAATGTGTCATCGGCCGGACTTTCACGTCACCGTGGACGCCGAAGCATCCGATAATCTTTCCGACGGCGTACAGGCTCACCCCCGCTTCGGATGCCCGCCCCGGGGAATCAATCAAGAATTTCGAGCTCGACTTTCCTACCTGCTTTCTTTCCCACGGCGGCGACAAGTGTGCGTAATGCGAACGCCGTTCTGCCCTTCTTGCCGATGATTTTTCCGATATCGGGTTGAGCAACTCTCAACTTCAGGATGAGCTTCTCGTCGCTTACCTCCTCCTCGATGGCGACATTCTCCGGCTGATCGACAAGTTGCTTTGCGAGATATTCGATGAATTCTTTCATATCACCCTCCATTGGAATCTGGTGATCACGGCGATGAATGAGAGTCTGTGAACCCGGGCATCGAACGGACCGGTGCGATGCGACTCTACAGCGTCATGCTGTCGCTGCAGGCGCGGGCGCCGGCTCGGCGGGAGCGGGCTGGGCCGCCGCAGTTGGTTCCGCAGGCGCAGCCTGGACCGGTACGGCAGTTTCGGCAGCAGCTTTCTGTTTCCGGGCCGTCTTGCGACGGGCTTTTCGAGCTGCTTCACGCTCTAGCTTCTCGCCCTGCAGCAACTGCCATTTCTCCAGCGCCGCAGCGATTGCCGTTTCGTCGGCTCCTTTCTTCATCATACCCCACCGGAGCCACAAACCTTTTCGTTGTAACAAGCTTCGCGTTGTATCCGACGGTACGGCGCCGCGTTTCAACCACGAGTACAGCCGGGTCTCGTTGACGTTGATAATCATCGGGTGAGCCAGCGGATTGTACTGCCCGATGGCCTCGATGTATTTTCCATTCCGCGACGCGCGTGAATCAGCAACGACGATCTTATAGGACGGCTGCTTCTTCTTGCCGACACGCCGCAATCGTATTTTAACCACAGTTTGTGTTCTCCTTGTTGAAGTGATGTTATTAATAAAATCTGAACTCGTTCTAATAGCAAGTACCGTCGCCGAAATCCCAAATCTCAATCGTCAAATCCCTAATAATTCTCAAATCACAAATTCCAAATCCCGAAAACTTCAGACTGATATCTCCAGGAATTTGGGATTTGAAGATTGGAGCTTATTTGGATTTTGGGTATTGAACATTGGAATTTTGTACGATAGCTACATCTTCCCGGCACACTAAAACCCCGCCGGCATCTTCATTCCACGCATCATCCGTTGCATATTGCCCCCCCTGCCCAGTTTTTTCATCATCTTTTGCATCTCGCCGAATTGCTTGAGCACTTTGTTCACTTCCTGGATCGAAGTGCCGCTGCCGTTTGCGATGCGGCGACGGCGAGTACCGCTGATGATGTGGGGCTTCTGTCTTTCCTCGCGCGTCATTGATTGGATAATCGCTTCGACGCGAACGAGAGCTCCGTCGTCTAATCCAGCGTTCGCCGGAAGGCGGTTCATACCCGGGATCATCCCTACAAGTTGCTGGAGCGAACCCATTTTCTTGATCTCGTTGAGCTGCTCGAGAAAATCTTCGAGTGTAAATTGCGACTTGCGGAGTTTCTCCTCAAGCTTCAGCGCCTTCCCTTCATCGAACTGCGACTGCGCCTTCTCAACGAACGTGACAATATCGCCCATACCGAGAATCCGGGACGCCATCCGATCGGGGTAGAAAATCTCGAGCGCATCAAGCTTCTCGCCGACCCCGATGAATTTGATCGGCTTATTGACGACCGCACGAATCGAAAGTGCCGCCCCGCCGCGCGTGTCGCCGTCAAGCTTCGTCAACACCACACCGTCGAAATCCAGCCGGTCATGAAACGCCTTCGCCGTGTTGACCGCATCCTGACCCGTCATCGCATCGACGACAAAGAGGATCTCATGCGGGTTGACGCGCGACTTGATGGTTTCTACTTCACGCATCATCTCCTCATCGACGTGCAAGCGACCGGCCGTGTCGATGATGACGACATCGCGGGCGGACTTCCTCGCATGGTCGATGGCAGAATCTGCGATGTCAATCGCACTTTTCCCGCGCTCCGCAAGAACGGGAACCTGAATCTGTTCCGCGAGAACTTGCAACTGGTCGATTGCTGCAGGGCGATAAACGTCTGCCGCCACGAGCATCGGATACCTGCCTTTGCCCTTGAGGTGGTTCGCCAGCTTCGCACAAAACGTCGTCTTACCCGAACCCTGAAGTCCTGCAACCAAGATCACCGTTGGCGGCTCCGGCGCCACGGCAATTTCAACCTGCGTCGCACCCATCAGCCTCACGAGCTCATCGTGGATGATCTTTACGATCAGCTGGCCGGGGGTTATGCTTTGTATTACTTCCTGCCCGATAGCCCGCTTCTGAACGTCTTCAATGAATTGCTTGGAGACTTTGTAGTTGACATCCGCGTCGAGCAGGACGCGGCGCACTTCGCGAAGCGATTCATTGATATTCGCCTCGGTAATCTTTCCCTGCCCGCGAAGCTTCTTAAAGACGAGCTCTAGTTTTTGGCTTAGGTCCTCAAACATGTGAACGTAGGAGAAGGCGAATCCATCAGAATGAGACAAAAACGCCGAGTTTTGAGCCCCGGCGATGTTTCAAAGTGTTGTAAATTTACAGAAAAAATATGCAGGAAGCAAGGAGGATACAGGCTTCAGGGCACCTCAGCCAATCAATATTGCTTTAAGCTGCTCATAGTCCGAACCTATGCGTGTGCTCCGCTTCGTTCGTCGCAATGCCTCTTGCAGCGAAGGCGGCAGCGGAATTTCCAGTCCTATGGCACGCCGGATCGTCTCGCCAAACTTTGCCGGATGAGCGGTCGCTGCCACTATAATCGAACTGACGTTGCCGCCTGAGGATGAGTGCAGCCGGGCCGCCGCTACGCCAACCGCGGTGTGGGGATCGAGGATATGTCCGGAACGATCATGGGTACGTTTGATTTCCCGAAGTGTCTCCTCATCGGAAATGCTCACCGCGTCGATTTCCCGGCGAAGTTTGGCCAGATCGTTTTTATACAGTGATTGTAATCTTGAAAGGTTGCTTGGATTCCCTACATCCATTGCATTCGAAAGAGTTGGGAGAGTCGGCCGGGGAGAAAATGTACCCGTCTGCAAATATTTCGGAACAACATCGTTCGCATTAGTTGCCGCAATGAAGCTCCCGAAAGGCACCCCCATCCATTTCGCGTAGACGGCCGCAGTGAGGTTTCCGAAGTTCCCGCTTGGGACGACGACAGTTGGAAGTATTGCGCTCGCCGAAGGCATTTGCTTGTACTGCGCGAAAGCCCAAACGTAGTAGACGATTTGCGGAAGGAGCCTCGCCAGATTGATCGAATTCGCCGTTGTCAGGGGGCGGGACGCAAGAACTTCGGAGTCGACCAGAGCCTGTTTCACGAGGCGCTGACAATCATCGAATGTGCCGTCAACTTCAATTGCGCAGATATTGCCGCCGAGTGTCGTCATTTGTTGTTCCTGCAATCGACTGATTTTTCCGGACGGATACAACACGTAGACCGTGATCTGCGGAACTCCGAAGAAGCCGTGGGCGACTGCACTCCCCGTATCTCCAGACGTCGCAACAAGTATCGATACCGTGCGCTGCTGTTGTGCAAGTACATAGGAGAGGATCTCTGCCATAAATCGTGCGCCAACGTCCTTGAACGCGAGCGTCGGACCGTGAAAAAGCTCGAGAAGATACAAGTGTTCTTCAAGTTTGACGAGAGGAATCGGGAAGGTCAGCGATTTCTGAATGATCTTTTCAAGGGCATCTTCCGGAACATCAGGGAGGAACCTCGAAATGGTCTGAAACGCCAATTGGTGAAGCGTTCCCGGATCAATCCGATCCATGATGGATCGTGGCAGCCGGGGTATTTCTTCGGGGACATACAATCCGCCATCCGGCGCCAAACCCTGGAGCAGAGCTGTTGAAAAGTCTACCGGCGGGCTCTTACCGACAACGCTGTGGAATTTCATCTCCGTATCTTTTTCAGGATGTGAGCGCCTTCCAGGTTCACCCTCGAAATGTATACATCGCTCGTAATGCCGGAAGTCCTGGTGAATTCCTCCATGATGGCCGTCCCGATCTTTTTTGCCGACCTCATCGAATGTGCGACGGCAAATATCGAAGGGCCCGAGCCGGAAATCGAACAGCCATACGCGCCGGCATCGAGCGCGGCTCGTTTGACCTCGTGAAACCCGGAGATAAGTGTCGCCCTCACCGGTTCGACAATGACATCTTCAATAGACATGCCGACAAGACGGGCATTGCCTTTCATCAATCCCACGGTCAGGCCGCTCACGTTTCCCCACTGGCGAACGGCGCTTCGGAGAGGAACCTGATCGGGGAGCATGCGGCGAGCATCCTCCGTTCTTACGACGATATGCGGATGCACGACCACCCAGACGAGAGTATTCCTGATCGGAACCGATACAACATCCAGGGGATCGTAGCTTCGGATGAGGCATAGTCCGCCTAGCAGCGACGGAGCAACATTGTCGGCATGAGGCGAGCCCGAGGCTTTTCGTTCCCCTTCCACGGCAAACCGCAAGAGCTCCGTCTTCTTTAATGGCCTCGGAAGAAGGGCATTGACAGCAACGACAGCGGCGGCAGAACTCGCCGCCGAGCTACCCAGCCCCGAGCCGACCGGCATCCTCTTCTCAAGAACCATATTGACGCCGAAGGAGGGCTTGAATTCGTCCAGCATCAGTGAGGCTACATGAGCTGCAACGTTTTCCTCCACGCTCGTGGGAACCTCGACACTCCCGGCGCGAACAGAAAACGTCAGCCCGGTTTCCCTGGTGCGGCTGGCAATGACAAAGTCGCCGGGACGATCGATCGCAAGCCCCAGTACGTCGAATCCCGGTCCAAGGTTTGAGATCGTCGCAGGTGCGAAAGCTTTGACGCGTTTCGGCCGCATGAGATGCTCTATCCTATGAGCCGGAGGCTCATCCGCCCCCGGCGGAGATCCTTGATCGTAGATGCTTGATGATTCATCCGCGAGCAGAGAAGGTGCTGTTGCTTCATCCGTGAAAATTCGTGCATCTTCTGTGTTAATCCGTGGTTAATAAGGGAGATAATGGAGTAACTTGAGAATATCGGAGAACACCCCCATCGCCGTGACATCTGCGCCGGCGCCAGGACCTTGAATGACCAGCGGTGTCGTCGCGTAGCGATGGGTAGTGAATGCGATAATGTTGTCGGTGCCTTTTGTCGAAGCGAACGGATGGTCCGGCGGAAACTCTCTCAGCCCTGCCGATCCCTTCCCGTTCTTGAGTGTTCCGACGTATCGAAGCACAGTACCGCGCTGCCGCGCCCGTCGATGACGTTTTTCTATGGCGGCATCGTGAAGTGAGTACTTCTTATAAAATTGATCTGAAAATACCCCTCTGCTCAGTGAAGGAGGGACAAGATTTTCAATCCGGATATCCTTGAGATCCATTTTCAGGTTTATCTGGCGCGCCAGGATCAACAACTTTCTTCCCACGTCCTGCCCGGAGAGATCTTCCCGGGGATCCGGCTCCGTGAATCCTCGTTCACGGGCTTCAGCAACCAGCTTGCTGAAGGGCTTTCTGCCGTCGAACGTATTGAAAAGGTAGCTTAACGTTCCGGAAAAAATGCCCTCTATCGTTACGATCGTGTCTCCGCTCGCGATGAGATCCTGTATCGTCGATATAACCGGAAGTCCGGCCCCGACGTTCGCTTCGTACAAAAAGTATTTCTGACGATCCTTCATCAACGTCATGAGTGCGTTGTATTGTTTCCAGGGCAGGACGTTTGCTTTCTTGTTTGGAGTGATGATATGCATGTTGGCTTTCACGAAATCGGGATACACAGCGACGATTTCTGCGCTTGCGGTGCAATCGATGAGCGCGGTATTCGTCAGCTGAAGCGCCGCAACTTTGCCGGCAAGCTCGACGGGGTTTTTCTCCTGCGGGGATCCGGTCAATGCTTCACGCCAGTGAGTCAATGATACTCCATGAGGCGAAACAAGGTATCGCTTGCTGTCCGAAATTCCACAGACGCTCACCTCATACCCTTGCGAGCGCAGGTAGGGCTGTTGCTGATGAATCTGTCGGAGCAGTGCCGAGCCGATATTCCCCACTCCAACGACAACGAGGGAGAGATGCTTTTTCTTTTCAAAGAACGCCTGGTGAACGACGTTCAGCGCGCGCACTTTTTGCGAGGCGCTGATGACGAAGGAAATATTCCGCTCGGACGCCCCCTGTGCAATCGCGGAAATGTTCACACTGTTCCGGCCGAGCGCCTGGAAGACTTTGCCGGCGACCCCCGGCGTTCCTTTCATCCCTTCACCGACAATTGCCACAATAGTTTGCCTATCGATTTCATCGAGTGCGGTCATCCGGTTTTGAAATTCATAGCGGAACTCATGTGCGATTGCCTTTCGCACCCGCACGCCATCGCTCGAGCTCACCGCAAAACAGATCGTATGCTCCGACGATGCTTGTGAAATGAGTATGACATTCACACGATGATCGGCAAGCGCGTGGAAGAGTCGCTGTGCAGTTCCCGGGACACCGACCATGCTCAATCCACGCAGCGTGAACAGCGTAATTGCGTCGATCGACGTGATGCCTTTCGCCACAGCTTCCCAATCATCCACCCGATCCGATATCAATGTTCCCGGCGCCGAAGGATTCAACGTATTCTTGATCAGGATGGGGATCTTCCTGGCGACCGCCGGAGCAATCGTTGCCGAATGCAGCACTTTCGCGCCGAAGTACGATAGTTCCATTGCCTCTTCGTACGACAT
Organism: Bacteroidota bacterium; assembly: GCA_036002145.1. Taxonomy (GTDB): domain Bacteria; phylum Bacteroidota; class Ignavibacteria; order UBA10030; family SZUA-254; genus DASYTP01. The sequence goes on from DASYTP010000283.1 coordinate 11,080, forward strand.
CCTGGGCAGCACGAATGCCGACGGAACGATCTGCGGGTCGGCGCTGAGAATGCCATCGACGTCCGTCCAGATTTCGACGATCGATGCCTTTAACGCCGCACCGATAATCGCCGCCGAATAATCAGACCCATTCCTGCCGATGGTTGTTGTGCGACCGTCCTCCGTCGCACCGATGAACCCCGTGACAACGGGGATCAATTTCTTTGAGCTGCGCGCGAACAACTGCCTGAAATGTTTCTGCAACGCGCTGTTCGTCTGATCGAAGAGCACGTTCGCGCGCGTGAAGAGGTCGTCCGTGATGACGAGACCGCGCGCATCGACGTACGACGAAGGGTTCCGCCTGTTAAGAAATGAGGAGAAAATGAATGCTGAAAGCCGCTCACCAAAACTTGCGACGACGTCGAGAGCCCGGGGCGGGCAATGACGGAGCAAGTTTATGCCCTTAAGAACATTTTGAAGCTCGCCGAGGAGCTCTTGAACGATCGTTTGATTGGATTTCTTACCGGATTTGCCGAGGAGTTGCACCAGCGTCTGGCTGTGGCGCTGGGCAATTCTATCATACAACGGAAGATAGCCACCATCATCAGCCTCGGCGAGCCGGGCACACTCGAGCAACTGATTGGTGACCCCCTGGAACGCAGAAACAACGACGATGACCCGATCCTTCTTCGCCTCGTCGAGCACGATTCGCGCGACGTCGCGAATGCGATCCGGGCTGGAGACAGACGATCCGCCGAACTTGAGAACTTTCATTTCACCCAATGTTTATTTCGAAAAACACCGGAGAATATAGCAAATCGTGGTGTGAATCCAAAAGAAGAACTCCGACTTCTTGCCCTGATAATGCGCTGAAAGAAGTCGGAGTTATTGCCTGGCCTGCGGCATCCTCAATAGATTCCGGTGGCAACCGGATTGCCTCAGCTTATGTTGCGTTCCGCTTCGCAGGCGCCTACCGCGAACCTCCCGAAGGACTTTTCCAAGAAATAGATAGTGCCTTCGAGAGGTTGCGAAATCTCGCGTTGGTGGACAACCTTATCTGATCGTGAAGTAATCCACCTTCACCGATTTTGATGGATCGGCCATCGATTGCAACCGATAGCCATCGTAACTAGACTGAAGTTCGTAGATTTCAACACCAGGTTTAGAGAGGTCGCCCACGGAAGCCTTGACCCACACATCGCCCATGGCGGTGAATTTATTCTGACCGTAGACTATTGCAGTCCACCACGACGAATGTAAGACAGCATTCGTTATCAGATCGCCTTTCCCCGCCTCGATGCAGTTGTCGACAGCTTGTTTTAGATCGGGAGTCCCGAGAGGTATGCCGAGGATAGAGGGTCGAGAGTCGGAACCTTCGAAGCGTCCATCTACCTTCGTATACTTCCCCCCGATATCCACATTCTTGCTGGATATAATAGTGAAATCGCCGATTCGCTGGGAGCAGGCTGTCAGCAGCATGCTCACCATTGCGACGACTATCGAGGAAATAAAGATTTGTTTCATGTAACTTCTCCTTACTTATGTGATTGGGTATTGGAATTAGTGGTGCGTTAATTCAGATTTCCAGTAGTATTCAAATATCCTCGTTTGATAAGCGCCAACTTCAAGACCTTTCTGAACGACTTGTTGGGATCAGCGACCCTCGTTGCCTCGAGACAGTAGATGTACAATCCCGATGCTACTTCACTTGCATTCCATTGTGCGGACTCGCATCCCGTCGACAAGCGTTTTCACGTCTATGCCAGATTGACTGTCAATATCGGTGTGAACACAACGGGGACAAAACCGACAAAAACTACTACGGGATGAAGATAACCTCGATATATTTCGTGTTTTACGTTCGTCTGGATTCCAACAATGTTAATCTTCATTCTCAAGTCAATATCTTCCTGAACTCGAGTCGCCACTTCCAAGTGTTTCAATTCCCAATCGTCAATGCTCATGTTGAAAGATCCTGTTAGCCCCAGATCAAGTGTTCCGGTTGCTCTTATTTGATCATACGTAGTTGTCGGGTTGCCGTCATAGTCGTAAACCACAACATCGTCAAATCTGAAGAATAAACCGCCAGGCTTGCTCGACTTTTCAAGCAACAACCCCTGGCGTTTATACAGCGTTCGCATTGTGTCGTCTGTTGTAAAAGTTTGAGTGAAGGAAATTGTCCCTTTTTGAATTGCCTCAGTAATTACTGCTTTTCTTTTTTGCAACCACATATTAGAACTATTAATCCAAACAGCAAAAAGAAACATAGTGTATTGCAGTGGCTTCGGGGAAAAGTGGACAACATTGGAGCACACATTTTT
>DASYTP010000284.1:0-4875 GCA_036002145.1 Bacteroidota bacterium
CCGGTCTTCTTCCTGCAGTTCCATCATCTTTCGTTCACTTTCCCGTTCAAGTTTTCGCTTTGTTCTCTCATGGTAGAGCAGGATGAGGACGAACGCCAACGCGAGCGCGAGGGTGATCCCGGTCCCGATAGTGACAACCCAGACAAGATTTAAGCTGTCTGTCGTTCCGTAAGGCATAGAAACCCATTGGCATACAAGGCATTCACCAGAACATTCAGTCCCCAGTGAATTGTCCACACAGTGATAACGGACTCTCTCCCGAGATTCGTGGAGAGGGGGATCAGAAGAAAATGGACGGCGCTTCCTGCAGAGTACGTGAGAATTCCAACCGCCACCCAAAACTGAAAACTCCGGGTTAACGATTCGCCCGTCCCGACGGGGCGCGACACCATCCGGTAAAGAGCGGCAAGAGAAATTACAATGAAGACCAGCGTCGAGAGAGTAATCGTATAACTTGCCGGCTCATTCCATCTTTCAAATGTCCACTTTGAAACGAGCCAGAATGCCGTGTAAACGAAGATGCTCCATCTAAGAATTCCCGGTGATAGGAAAGAAGGAGAGCTTGCCTCCCCACTCTCCCCTGTTACTTTTTCCCGCCACAACGAAAACATAAGGATAAGCAAAATGTAATGCCCGAGATTATGGAAGTGAAGCATCCAAAGATTCCGGATGTGATGATTTGCCATCCAGTATGTCACCCATTCGGTCAGAGCTCCAAGCGCTATGAAGGCGAAGAAAAATGCCGCTCCAGAGTGGTTTCTTGAGACAGGGGGCCACTTGTAAAGCGCTGCCAAAACAGGGAACCCATGTGATAATAGGTCTAGATAAGCAATCAGTGGAAGCTTCACTTTATTTCCAAGCTTACGTACTCAGCGTCATTTCAATTGAGCCGATGAGTTCAATTCGGAAAGGGCTGAATTCGCAATCGGCCAATGGATCGGTGAGTGAACCGTGTCACAGACGGGAGGACAGGGAAATCCGTTCTCCAGCACGAGTCCGGCTGTCATATCATTTCCCGACGGATCCACTCCTATCAGGACAAGGACCGGCGTGCCGTCGTCCCGCATGCCGTAATAGATTCGCAGGCCGATGCAGTTCTCCTGACTCAGCGCTGACGCAAGCGCATCTTTCCCGAAGTATTCGCCGAGGATAGTGTTCTCATTGTTGCCGGTTGAGTTGCGGAAATTTCTGGTCAACGTCGCGGCATCCTGAAGTGAGATGTTGTGATTCTCGCGCCCGGTCAACTGCTTCGGCCCGGGTTGCAGCCCCGTCTGGGCATCGAGGCGATTGACTTGACAAATCAAAGATAAGAGAATGGTGGACAAAAAGAAAACCATCTTATTGCGTGACATAAAACATTACTCCTTTCGGGTTGTTCTGCGGAGATTCGCGCTGCACCACGTGCGTCGCTCATAAGAGTCCGCGGAATGGGTGATTGGGTTTTGCCCGGGAACTCCAGGCGTTCACCTCAAGAAAAGGAGCATGCTTTTTCACGCTGCCGTGCGGATGGCGAGTTTCCTCGGTAGGGGAACGATGAAGAAGCATCTTCGCAACCTCTGCAGAAGCAGGCGGCAAGCTTCCGACCTCTTCATGAAGCACATTCCTGGAATACAGGCTGGAAATAATCTAAGCGCATTCCGGCTTCCGTTCAATGGGTCATTGAGCTATTTCTATGGTAGTCATTGAACTACCCTTATGGGTCATTGAACTACCATAATTTTTAGTCAATCACCCCATTGACACGGTTTCCCAGGTTTCTTATCATGTGTATCCGCGTGTATTCCGTGTTATCCGCGGTTCCAAAACGTTGGAGCTCAGATTGTTTTTAACGGATGCATCAGTTTAGAGGAAATCGAGTAATGCGAAACAAGCAAACCGGAGAAAAACTCTCCGTTCGCGCAATCTCCGGCAGCCACGTCGTCGTACTCGCGTGGGATCTCAAGCGGGAAAAATTCGATACTCACGATCTGCTCGGATTCGCCATCGAGCGGACGGAGCTCCAGGGCGCAGCCGTGAAGGAACGCTATTTCCTCCGCGGCATCAAGCGCTTCGAGGATAAGGATAAAGGCCTGGCTGCCGGTACGCCGGTGCCGACGTCGGAGCATCCTGTCCAATCGTTCCAGTGGGGCGATTACACGGCAAAGCCCTCGACAAAATACAAGTATCGCGTCGTTCCTGCAGCGGGGGCACCCAAGGCTCTCACATTGCGCGACGACGCGGCTGTATCGGTCGATATTGAAACCGAGCCATTGTACGGCCGGAAACATTCCATTTTCTTCAACCGCGGTGTGGCCGGATCGCAAGCCTATGCCAGGCAATTTCAGGATCCCACGCCTGATACGAATGATCCGGAATCGCCGCAGATGGCGTGGCTGTCGCGCGGATTGTACGAAGCGCTCATCGACTTCATCGCGCAGGCGAAAGATAACAGCTATGGCCTCCGCGCGGCGCTCTACGAGTTTCACTTCGGTCCGGTCGGTGAAGCGTTCAATGCCGCTGTGAAGCGCGGCGCAGACGTGAAGGTGCTCTACGATGAGCCTAATTACGGCGAAGACAACTTCAAAATGATTAGCACGAAGGGTCTCTCCAGGGTGTGCGCTCCGCGAAAGTCTGGGGGCGCCCAGAAGCACAACAAGTTCATCGTACTTCTCAGGGAGGGTAATCCGGTGGAAGTGTGGACGGGATCCACGAACATCTCCGATGGAGGCATCTTCGGTCACTCGAACGTGGGACACATCGTGCACGATTTCAAGGTAGCCGGTCGATACCTCGCCTATTGGAATGCGCTGTGCAATCCAATCGCTCCTCCGCCGGCGGCTTCTTCGCCGTTCTCCGACACGCGCACCGATCCCGGAAAAAGTTTGCTCACGGACAAGAACGAGATTGCTACCCCGACGCCTGTGGGAAATCCCCCCGCCAATTCGATCGGCGCGCTCTTCAGTCCGCGCGATGGCGGCACACTGCAGTGGTATGCCGACCGTATGGCGAAGTCGAAGGAGATCGTCTGCTTCACGGTTGCTTTCACCCTCGCCGAAGTGTTTGAGCCATTCCTGGAGGCGGATAATAACGTTTTGCGGTTCGTCCTGTCGGACAAGCGCTTAAAGCAGGGCGACCTGATTACGCGGGACAGGGACGTCGTGTACGCCGCCGGTGCGAAGTTCGGGAAAAACTCGCTTCCGCACTTTCTTGAGGAGAAGCTCACGGACCTGAACCACAACCTTTACATCCACGACAAGTTCATGCTCATCGATCCCCTGGGGGACGACCCGACCGTGATCACGGGCTCGGCGAACTTCAGCCCCACGTCCCAGATAAGCAACGACGAGAACATGCTGGTCATCCGGAGCGATCGCCGGGTCGCGGACGTCTACTTCGGCGAGTTCATGCGCATCTTCGACCATCTGTACGCGCGCTATCTTGCCAGGAAGTTCGAAGAAGCGAATAAGAAGAAAGGGAAGAAAGCCGTCAAGGGCTCGAGCGGTTACCTCCGCCCGGATTCGAGCTGGGTGGATGATCATTTCGGCGCAGGGCCAAAGTCGCGGCGGCGAAGGTACTTCCATGGTGGATGGAAATCAGAGGGTGTATAAGCCGAAACGAATTAGCTTGTAACGGAACTATGTTGAACATCGTGGAAAATCCTAAATCAAATATCGGTAAGCTTATACAATGGAAAATAAACGTGCACATCTTCAGATGATTCAGGCCGTCATAAATAGGGTGGCAGGTCACTCCTTCCTGATAAAGGGTTGGACGATCACGCTCGCCGCCGCGTTCTTCGCGGTGGCGCAGAAAGAGTCCAACCCGGGTTTCATGTACCTGGCGTATTTTCCAGTACTTGTCTTCTGGGCCCTGGACGGATACTATTTGTGGCAGGAGCGGCAGCTTGGCAAACTCTTCGACAGGGTACGCACCCTTAAGGAGACTGAAATTGATTTTTCCATGGATACGAGTGGCGTTGAATCCAAGGCAGGCTCGATCTGGATGGCAATGTTTTCGCAGACGCTGCTGGATTTCCATGGGGCGGTGGTGCTGGCGATTGTGCTGGTGATGAAGCTGTCGTTTAAGTGATGGGAAGGACATAAACGGGCGGCGTACGGAAAGCAGTTAGTTGTGCCTAGATAGACCCGTTTGCTCCATTCATCCCGGATTTTCCACGCAGTGCCTGGAAAATCTGAGACCGAACGAATTCCAAAGATTCGTCACTCAGTGGGTGACGAATCTCTCGGCATCCTTGGGCTTGAGACCCCCCAACTCGATCCCCCTTGATTAATTGTTCACTATTCCTGATACTTTCACCAATTGGTGAACACATTCACAGGGCTGCCAATGAAGAAATCGAAATCGCAAAAAGGAACGCAAGACACAAACAACGACCTCGGAAGGATCGCCAGGGGTGGAATGGAGTCGTTTCTCTCACAGCTTGCCGGCTCGGGGTCGGGCGGGAGCACGCTCGATCGTGCACAGGATATCATGTACGAGGCGTGGGAGGAGTCGGATCCGAAGAAGCGTGTGATCCTGGCACACCAGGCGCTAAACGTTTCTCCTGACTGCGCGGATGCGTATGTTCTCCTCGCGGAACACCTCATGACAACTATCAAACAAGCGATGGATCTCTACCGGAAGGGCGTTGAGGCGGGCGGGCGGGAAGAAGAAGTTCCAGGAATATCGAGGGCATTTCTGGGGAGTTCTGGAGACGCGACCCTACATGCGCGCGCGCGTCGGGCTCGCGCAGTCTCTCTGGGAACTCAGAAAGACCGACGAAGCGCTTGGTCACTACCGCGAAATGCTTGAACTGAACCCGAACGACAACCAGAGTATCCGGGACGTGCTCCTCGCCTGCCTCCTCGAGATGAAGTTGGACGACGAAGCCTCGGA
>DASYTP010000285.1:0-5792 GCA_036002145.1 Bacteroidota bacterium
CATGCTGAGATATGAGATCGATGACATCCGAATTCTCTTTGAGAATGATATTCGCTTCTTGCAACAATTTCGATAACCTCTTTAACTATGCGAATTTCACTTAACTGGCTCAGGGAATACGTTGATGTCAAAGTGTCTGCAGAAGAGCTGGCAACCCAGCTGACTATGGCAGGCCTGGAGGTCGAAAGCATCGATCATCTCGGCGATAAATATCGCGGATTTGTCGTGGGGGAGGTCGTACAGACAGCGAGACATCCGAACGCGGACAAGCTGACGCTCTGTAAAGTCGATGTGAAGAAGGACGTTCTAAGGATAGTCTGTGGTGCTCCCAATGTAGCGGCCGGTCAGCGAGTTGCAGTTGGTTTCATCGGAGCGCTGGTGCCGCGCAATCAGCATGCTCCTGCAGGCGAACCATTCACTTTGTCCCGGGTGAAGATTCGAGGAGAGGAGTCTTTCGGCATGATCTGCTCCGAGTATGAGCTCGATCTTGGAGACGATAAGGATGGGATAATGGTCCTCAAGAGTCACGCCGAAATTGGGAGCGACTTATCTCAGTATCTGGGATTGGACGATACAGTCTTTGAGATTGGTATTACGCCGAACCGTCCGGATGCAATGAGCCATATCGGCGTTGCGCGGGAGGTTGCCGCCTCCTACGGTACAAAACTTAAGCTACCGGCTGTCAAGTTAAAGGAGAGTAAGGCATTAACGAGGAAAGTTGCCAAAATACTTGTTGCGGAGAAATCGGGATGTCCCCGCTACACGGCCCGGGTAATGTTCGGCGTGCGAATCGGAGAATCGCCGGAGTGGCTGAGGAAACGGTTGGAGGCGGTGAATATTCGACCGGTGAATAATGTAGTGGATATAACCAATTATGTTCTAATGGAAATCGGCCATCCGCTTCATGCTTTCGATTATGATAAACTTAACGCGCACACAATTATCGTCAGGCGGGCCAAGCAGGGAGATCAATTCATTACCCTGGATCATAAAACCAGGCAGCTGAAGGATGATACATTGATGATTTATGACGCCGACGGATATGTTGCCATCGCGGGAATCGTGGGAGGTGCAAACACCGAGATTAGTGAAACCACGAAGAATATCTTCATCGAAAGTGCTTACTTTGATCCCCGATGGATTCGGCGTACTTCGAAATTTCTTGGGCTCAGCACCGAAGCTTCCCAGCGATTCGAGAGAGGATCCGATCCGAATATCACGCTCCGTGCGGTGGATCGGGCCGCGGAGTTGATACAACGGATCTGCGGGGGTGAGGCACTCCATGCTGCTCTCGACGCGTATCCGCAGAAGCTCAAGGCACGAATGGTAAACCTGAGGCCCGAGAAAGCAAATGAGGTACTAGGAACAAAACTCGGCGCCAGAACGATTTCAGGCCTTCTAAGAAAGATTGAGATTAAGGAAATTAGGGCCCCCGGACGGAGCCGAAGCGAAAGACTTGCTTTCAGCGTCCCGACTTTCAGGCCAGACATCGAGCGAGAAATCGACCTGGTGGAAGAAATCGCCCGGATCTACGGGTACAACAATATTGAAACGCAAAAGTGTGGAAAGGTCTCATTTCACTCTCAAGCTCCTGGAGAGTCCCTAATCGACCATTTAAGGGAATGCCTGGCTGGAAGTGGCTTCGCAGAGATTATTTCCAACAGCATGCAGGAAGTGTCGATAGCTTCGATTGCCTCCAGCAACATAGTTCACATCGGGAATCCAATAACCAGGGATATGGCGGCCTTGAGAACCAGTCTGCTTCCTGGAATGCTTCAAATCATTAGGAATAACCTTTTCCATGGCAGCAAAGACCTCAGACTGTTCGAATTCGGACAGGCCTATTTCCGCGATGTATCCAGTCGGGAAGGGTCTCCGGTTCCGGGGTACACGGAGGAAAACCGGCTAATAATTGCATGCTCCGGAGTTGCGAGCCCTCCTGCCTGGGACACTCCCGCACGGTCTGCCGATCTTTATGACCTGAAGGGGGAACTCGAAACGCTTTTCAGAAAGATTCTTCTTGACAATATTAAATTTATTCCTTATCCTACTACCAAAGCTTTAACGGATATGGGTCTACTCATTGAAATTCATGGTGTAATTGCAGGTGAAATTGGACGTGTACACAAAGGCTTGATGACAAGATTCGAAGTTGAACAGGAAGTCTTTTTTGCAGAGGTGAATACCGATCTCCTCCTTGAGAAGATCAGCTCGAGGCGAACATTCAAACCATTGGGTAAGTACCCGTTGGTCACGAGGGATGTTGCCTTCGTGGTGGATGAGAACTTGGCAGTCGGAGATATCGAAGAATCAATTCGAGAGGCAGGAGGCTCTCTCCTGAGGAGATTGGAACTTTTTGACACGTACCGGGGAAACCAAATTCATTCGGGCAAAAAGAGCTTAGCATTTGCTTTAGAGTTTTTGTCTGAAGATCATACATTAACGCAGGAAGAGATAGATCGCGTAATGCATAATATTATAACGGCAGTTTCTAAGAAATTCGATGGCGTATTACGCGGATAGGAGAAAGCTCGATTGAATCATTACTCCACTGAAGCACAAATCGCAATGTCAAATGAAGAGATACCTGTAATGGAAGACGCTCTGAAGCCGGTATGGGATAAGATACGGCTTGCGGCTCATCTTATTTCACAATTGCGGGAAGATAAGCAAAATCTCATGTCTCGCATCGATGACCTCGAGCGTCAGGTAGCGACGTTGCGCTCCGAGATCCTCACGAGGGACCAGGAGTTTAAACGGTTGCGCTCGGAGCACGTCCAATTGGTAAATGCTAATGGACAGCGGAGCTTTACAGAAGAAGAAAAAGAGAACATCAGAAGTAGAATACGCGAACTCATATCCAAAATCAACTCATACTTGTAGCAGGGAGCTGATTGGATGGGCTTGTCGCGGCACCGTAGAACAGTAAGAAATCAAGTTATCCTCGGAACAGAAGCGTAAAGGGCATCATGGCAACGGACGGAAAAAGCATCAAGGTCAAAATATTCGGATCGGAGTATCCGCTTCGGGGTGAGAGTGAAGAGCTGACGAAGCGTGTTGCGAGTTATGTGGATCAGATGATACACTCGATCCATGATAAGATCCCTGAGCAGCCTCCTCTGACCGTGGCCGTATTGTCTGCGTTGAATATTACTGAAGACCTGTTCAAGGAGCGTGAGAAGCAGCGCTCGCTGGCTTCGCACCTTGAATCGGAAGTATCGAAGATGAATGAGTATCTCGATCAGTGCTTGAGCTCTGAGACGTAATAAGTTTTTTTATTGTTCTTTTCCATATTGTTTGGATGGTGCCATGCATTTTTTACTAAACCGCACCGTCAGCCTGGTGTGACCGTTTTTTCGGTTGTACCGAGAGTCAAACTTATTAAAGAATCTGACAAGTAACTTTAATAGGGAACTCGGCTCGTGAGCGTCGTATTACAGGCCTCATCCCGCATGTTGCGGGATCTGCAAGTCCTCTGCTTCGGTGGTGGAAGGGCAGACAGTGGAAGTAAGAATCGTTCAGGCGGGTACCCACTGTGTATGAATCGAGATTCTTTCAATACACTACGACTCGAAAGCTGCGGGCGGTTTTTTTATTGGTCGGAATCAAAGCATAGATGCTTTAGGAGCATGCATGGAACTGGAAATATACATTATCATCCCGCTGGCAGCTTGCGTGGCGGGAGCATCATTTTTCCTTGGGTGGTTCCTTAAGAGTCGTAGTGGTGGGAAGAAGATTGCCGGCGCGGAGGAGAGAGCCAAGGCAATCCTTGCGGAAGCGGAGAAGGAATCCATGAACATCAAGAAGGAAAAACTTCTTGAAGTGAAGGATGAATGGTTCAAGAAGAAACAAGAATACGAGCATGAAGTGAACGCGAAGCGCGGCAAGCTCCAATCCTTCGAAAAGCAGCTTGCCGGCCGTGAGGATAACCTCGAGCGAAAGGTTGACCTCATGAACAAGAAGGACAAGGAGCTCACTGCGGCGAAGCACGGTATCGATGAGAAAATCAAGTATCTTGAAGAGAAACAGGCCCACCTTGCGAAACTCATCCAGGAAGAAAATCAGAAGCTGGAACGCGTTGCCACGATCTCGCGCGACGACGCGAAGAAGATGCTCATCGAGAACATGATCACCGAGGCGAAGTCGGAGGCTGCCCAGGTGTTGAAGGATATCAGGGACAGTATCAAGCTGGATGCCAAGAAGGAGGCGCAGAAAATCATCGTCCAGGCGATTCAGCGGACGGCAGCCGATCATTGCGTCGAGAATACGGTGAGCGTGATTCATATCCAGAATGATGAAATGAAAGGCCGTATCATCGGGAAGGAGGGCCGGAATATCCGCGCGTTTGAGGCGGCAACCGGCGTCGATGTCATCGTCGACGATACACCCGAAGCGGTCATTCTTTCAGGCTTCGATCCGCTGCGACGCGAGGTCGCCCGCCTCTCACTGGAACGACTTATTGCCGATGGCCGGATTCACCCTGCACGCATCGAAGAAATCGTCGAGAAAGTTCGCAAGGAACTTGATGAAGAGCTCCTTCGTACCGGCGAAAACGCAATGCTGGAAACAGGTTTGCATGGCGGCCATCAGGAACTCCTCCGGCATATCGGCAGGATGAAATACCGCTCGAGCTACGGACAGAACCTCCTGGCCCATAGTATCGAAGTCGCCCACCTCACCGGATTGATGGCGGCTGAATTTGGATTCGATGTCTCGCTTGCGAAACGTGCCGGATTAATGCATGACATCGGTAAGACTGTCGACAAGAGTATCGATGGACCCCATGCGCTCGTAGGGTACGACTTCACGAAGAAATACGGTGAACACCCGGTGGTGGTTAATGCCGTCGGCTCTCACCATGAAGATATCCCCATGGAACATCCGATCGCGGCACTTGTGCAGGCCGCCGACTCCATCAGCGGCTCGCGTCCAGGCGCCCGGCGCGAATCGGTGGAAGCGTATGCCAAGCGACTCGAACATCTCGAGACCCTCGCAAAGTCTTTCGACGGCGTTTCCCAGACATACGCCATCCAGGCTGGCAGAGAAATCCGCGTGATTGTCGAACATGACAAAATCGACGATCTGATGGCGGATCAGCTTGCTCACGACATTGCAAAAAAAATTCAAATGGAAATGGGATTCCCGGGGCAGATCAAAGTTGTTGTCATCCGGGAGACCCGCGCCGTGGCGTTTGCGAAGTAGTTATGTTACTCCGGTGTCCGGTTGGAGTACCTCCATCCAAATTAACATGTGCAGGTATCATTCCGGTTGACCGGGGTGAAATTCGAATGTTCAAAAATCCGAATGCTTGGATCTCCAAGCCTTTCTGATTTCGAACCAGAAAAACATGGTTCTAGCGATCGGCATCACGGGTGGTATCGGCGGCGGCAAGACCGAAGTCTGCCGCATGTTCGCCTCGCTGGGCGCGAAGGTACTTTCTGCAGACGCCATTGCAAAAGAGGTTATCGCGACGGACTCTCAGGTGAGACAAAGTCTCAGGAGGGAGTTTGGCAAGCGTGCATTCCTGCCCGACGAATCACTCGATCGAAAATTTGTTGCTGACCTCGCCTTCGGAAACGACAAACTGAAAAACAAACTCGACTCCATCGTTCATCCACCGACACTGGGTAAAATTCGGGAGGAAATTCAGGCAGCAAGAAATTCCGGCTCACATCCGATGGTCGTCGTCGAAGCGGCATTGATGTACGAGTCCGGTGCGGATGAACTGTTTGATTATATTATTGTTGTGGAGGCAGACCCGCGGAGGAGTATCGAGCGTGTCGTGAAGCGGG
>DASYTP010000286.1:0-6094 GCA_036002145.1 Bacteroidota bacterium
CAAGACGCTGAACTGAAGCGCCAGGCCGCTTGTCGTTACGTTTAACCCCCGTATCGTCTCTCCTGCGTACGGGGCGACCGGGATGACCACGATGCTGTCGTACGAATTGATCGAAGTCTGTGAAACATACAGATTATCGAAGCTGAAACCGCCACTGGTGTCTGTCGCAGCGTACAGGGTGTCGTGACCGACCAATGTAGTTACGAAGAGTGCTATTCGCGACTGAACGGGTTCATGAAGCGTACTATCCGCGACCGCCCCGCTGATAGCGCCAACACCCAGCCTCGTGAGGAGAATGTCGTTCGTGATGATTGTATCATTGACGAACCCCATGGTGATCTCTCGAGCATAGTATGGATAGGCTTCTATGAGAAATGGCGCCGGGGCGGGATCACCGGGAAAAAATCCGAACTGGTAGAAGCCCTGCGTGGAGGCAAGGCCCACCGAATCGAGGGTATAGTAATTCTTGATGAACCCATTTGACACGGTGTCCCCTGAGATCGAGTCGATCACTGCCCCTTGAATCCCTGTCTGTGTTCCGGACCATCTGTAGATTCCATTCGTTTGCAGCGTATAATCTGATGCAGCCATCCAGACGAAATCCGGGTTCAGGGAGCTTACCTTTAGATTCCATGAATCCAGCGGCAACAGCGGCCTAAAGTCGAGGCCGGTCCAGCTCGTTCCGCCATCTGTTGTCCTGTAAACTTCCAGTGTGTTTTTTCCGATACCATAAAATTTCCCTGCATACACGATCTGCGGATCACTCTGATCGATGGCCAGCGACCATATGGGCTGTGATTGCAAGGATGTGTTAAACCAGTGTTCTCCCCCATCGGTAGTTTTGAGCACATAACGAAGGGAGTCCGTTAATCCTCCAAACGCACTTGCATAGGCGACGGCAGGATTTGCGAGGTCTATTTCAATCTTTGGAATTTCCTGACCGGACCCGGGGAGTTCACGAACGGTTTTCCACGTACTCCCGGCGTCAGTGCTTTTCGAAATTCTTCCACCTCCGGTTCCGGCGTAGATGATATCGGTGCTGTCGGGACGAATGGCAAATGCACAGAGTGAAGAATTGAGCTCACCAAGAAGAAACCACGTTTCTCCCCGGTCCGTGCTCTTGTAGACAATGCCGGCGTAATCCCCGGCAAACATGGTATCCGGATGCACCGGATCGTAGCTCAATGCCTCGCCGTCGATCGTATAGGGTGAAATAACTGATTTCCAGGTAACCCCTTCATCGGTGCTTTTCCGTAAGTCGCCGCTGAATCTTGCGCAGAACAACGTGAGCGTATCATTGGGATGCACCAGGATCTGCCTGATCTGGTTGATACCCGGCGAACCAAGCGCGCTCCAGGTAGTTCCGAGATTCCGCGAAACGTACAGTTTGCTGCCGAAAGTTTCGGCGTAAATAGTATTAGGGTTAAGCGGGTTGATCGCCACTGACAGGCCCGGCCCTCCAAACGCTTTCCGCCAGGCGTGAATTTGCGATGGAGATTCTTGGGGAACAAATACTGAGGCGATGAGTAGGAAGAAGAGCTTCAGAAAAGTTTCACGGGTGCGCATATTGATACCTTCTCATGGGGAATAATGATGATGATACAGAACATCTCATGGAATTCAGCATAGCGTTCATTTTACCAGCAAGGGAATGATCTCATTATTTGGTGAGACGAGTATATGCGTCTGCGAATGCGCCGTGGCGTGAATGACTAACCATACCATCCAGATATGTCTAATGGTTATCTCCTTTGATGATAGGTTCCGAGCAGTAGGTGAACGAATTGTAAACTTTTTTCAGTCGAAAGTCAAGGAAAGGAGTTGGTCCGGCTGTGGCACGCCACTATCCCCAAAAAACCGGGTCCCCCGATCTTTGAAATGTGATGAAAATGTGCCCAATCGTGATCGTAACAGCTACATTTGGAACTGTCGTGACGCTACCGGGTTCCGACGGGGAAGAGAGCCGCAACGGGTGATGACGGCACAGATGCTTTTGATACCCTTGAATCTCATCCGACTATTTCTTAGATTATTCCACCACAAGAAATCAAGAGGTCCTCATGCGTTACGTCAGGAAACTGCTCTGGTTTGTCTTCGGGCTTGCCGCAGCATCTTCGTCGTTGTATGCATACGGCAACGGCACATACGATTTTCTCCGGACCGATATCAGCCCCCGCTCCGCGGGACTCGGAGGAAGTTTCGTGACGATGTCCGATGATCCAACCACGATCTTCTACAATCCTGCAGGCATTGGCACTCTGCGTCGTACACGTTTTTCGGTAGGCTTCTTCAAGCACTTGCTTGACATCAACTCCGGATATGCAAGCTACGGATCAGAGATCAGCGGACTGGGTTTCGTCGGGTTCGGGATCCAGTATATCAATCACGGGGAGTTCAGGCGGACGGGGGATGAGGGACAGGACCTGGGGACGTTTGGAGCGAGTGAGTTCGCTTTCAGCGCAGGGTATGCCGGTATACTGGAGTCCGGTCTTCGTTACGGCGCAACTGCGAAATTCATTTACTCATCAATCGCGGAAGTCAGCTCCAGCGGCGCGGCCATCGACCTCGGCCTTCAGTACAGTGCGATCCCGGGTCGCATGATCCTTGGCGCAAGTCTGTTGAACCTCGGGACGCAATTCGACCCCTACATGGTCACCAGGGAGGATCTGCCGCTGAACTTCACGATCGGCGTCTCGGTTTTTCCGGAGCATCTTCCTGCGGTGCTCCAGGTCAACCTGCACAAGCTCAATGAAGCGCAGGATAAATTCACGGACCGGCTCAAGAATTTTTCTGTGGGCGTCCAGCTCGCGCCGGCGGAAAATGTCCAGGCGCGCATTGGCTACAACAATGAACAGCGACAGGAGTTGAAGGTCGGGTCGAGCCCCGGTCTGGCAGGATTGTCGGCCGGCGGCAGCGTGATTGTGGGCATGTACACCGTCGACTACGCATACACATCGTACGGCGAGATCGGTGCCGTCCATCGCGTGAGCGTAACGTTCGGTTTATAGGATCGATTTGAGTATTGTCTGGCTCAGGTAGAAGAGCAGCATCCCTCCAAAGACAATCAACGGCGTGATCCGATTCCCGGAACGATTGATTTCCGGAACCAGATCGCTCGCACCTACGTACGTCGCGGCGCCTGCCGAGAAAGCGAAGGCGATCCCTGGAAGACTTTTTTCAATATTCGACACGAGGAACACAACCACTACTCCGAGCATTGTCGCGAGGCCGATGAGGAGGGAGGCGATGAACGCGTTCCTCCTTGGCTGTTGTGCCGCAAGCATGATGGAAGCGATGGTGAGTCCTTCCGGAAATTTGTGAAGGAGGATGGCGAAGAACACGAGGAGCCCTATGAGGAAGTCGTATTGCATTCCAGCCGAGATGGAGATCCCGTCAAAAAATGCATGAATGAAGAGTCCCGAAAAAGCTGAGACGCTGGCCATTCGTGTGACCATGGCCTCGGGATGGATCTCCTCGCCGAAATGGAGGTGCCCCACAATCGTGTGTTCAAAGAAATGCAGCATTCCGAAGCCAATCACGATGTAAAGGGATGCAATTCCACCGAGAAGTTTGAGACTCTCGGGGATCAATTCAAAGAATACCAACGCCAGCAGGAAGCCAGCGCTTAGCGCGAGCAGGTATTCTTGCACCCTGCGGGGCCATTCCTTCCGGAGAACAACGAGCGTCCCGCCGAGTACCTCGGCTGCGGCAGCTATCAACCCGAAGAGAAGGATCTGCACCATGGAATTGGGGTCAGGACCTGGCGTAGGCAGTTTTCAGATATCGCCTGGCCTGATCGTGGGCATCGCCGTAATCCGGCATCTCCATGACTTTGTTGTATTGCTCGATGGCGGCGGATCGTTTCCCCTGGATATCGTAGATCATGCCCATACGAAGGAGTGCCAGCACCCAGAACCCGGACCGCTGTTCTTTGTCCAACGTTCGCGATAACTCGTCACACCGGTAGAAGTGCGTGAGCGCGTCATCATACTTCCCGCGATTAAACTCGTACAGGCCCGCGTAGTACGTGGCTTCGCGCTCGACGGCTGACGTATACCCCAACCGGTGCTCGCGCACTCTCCCGGTGATTTCGAGGAAGGTTTTTTGCATGTCGTCCCACTGCCCCATGGATGCGTAGCAGCGCCCGACGTACCGATGAAACATCGGATTGCGAGGGAAGCGTTTGTTGAGTCGTAATGCAAGCGAGAGAGCTTCAGGAAACCGGCCCTCGAAATTCTGAAAGAGCTGCAGGAGAAAATACGTCGCTTCGATGTCGGCATAACCGGCTTTCTCGGACGCCGTGCGAAGCTGGTTGATACCCTTTTGCTTGTCACCCTTCGGAAAGAAGACCATCAATGGCTTGACGAATGGATATTTTTCCGGGACGACTTCTGCATAATAATTATAGATACCGATGCCGAGAAGAATGTCATTATTCTCCGGCGCAAGTTTGTGCGCCTGCTGGACGATCGAGAGTGCCTGTCGCCCCGCGTTTGCGGCTTTGACCCAGTCCTCCCTGTTGCCGTACAATCTCCCCTGGAACCCGAGGGCACCCCCTTTAAAGAACATCGCCGCAACGTCATGTTCATCCTTGTCGAGCCGTTGATCACAAAGGACGATGACGTTATCGAGGAGAGAGAGAAATTTCTCATCGTTCGAAGTATTATCGATATCGATGAGGATGTTCCACCATTCCACTGTCGCAAGGAAAAAATGTCCGGCGGGGTGATCGGGGTACGAACGAACGACTTGTTTGAATTCCAGCCTTGCGCTATCGAATGAGAGATTATAGACAAATTCTATGCCCCTCCGGATATGGGATTCGAGATCGCTGTCGCCGATCCATTGTGCACTTCCGTGAGAAGGTGCAAGCCACAGCAGGGCAGCGGCGATCGCCAGCCTCGAAAAGATTGCCCGCAGCATTCTTCCTCTCGCCATACAAAAAAGACCCGTCCCGAGGAGTCGGGACGAGTCTTGAGATGATTTCGAATATAGCAGGCCGGTTACTCTAATTTTCCCTCCGTGGCTGCGTCCTTCATCTTGTCGTTGGCAAAGATTGCAATTTCCACACGACGATTCTGCTGGCGGCCGTCGGATGACGAATTCGACGCGACCGGCTGGGCCTCGCCGTATCCGACCGACGTGAAGCGGGAGTTGTCTACGCCCTGTCCCTTGGCGAAATTGGCGACGGCCTCGGATCGACGCTCGGAGAGCTTTTGATTGTACTCGGCCGAGCCGGTAGAGTCGGTGTGTCCCTCGACAAGAATATTCGTGTCGGGATATTTATTCAGGATGCCCGCAAGTTTCCGGATGTTTTCCTGCGCCACCGGTTGGAGGTCGGAAGAATTCGTCTTGAACAATATCCCGGAGTCGAAAGTTATCTTGATGCCTTCCCCGATGCGTTCGACCTTTGCGCCTGCGATATCTTTCTTGATTTCCTCCGCCTGCATGTCCATCTTATGACCGATCAACGCGCCCGCCGTACCACCGATGGCGGCGCCAATGATTGCACCTGCGGCCGTGTTGCCCGCGGCTTTCCCGATGAGCCCGCCGATTATCGCACCTGCGCCTGCGCCGATGGCGCCGCCTTTTACGGTCTTGCTCGCTCCGCAGCCCATCAGCAGTATTGCGAGCGTCAGCAGTACGATAACAACTGCAGGAAATGATTTGTTTTTCATACTTCCCCTTTCGTTAAGAAGTTTTAATACGGAACGGGTTATTTTCAATTGAGATTTGGTTCAAGATATGAAAGTAGCTTATCACTCGCAAGTGGTCATTTGAATTGATTGAGCAGATATTCGCGAAGTCCGGATGCTGACACGCGCTCCTGCACCATGGAATCGCGGTTCCGAACTGTGACCGTATCATCGGTGAGCGTCTCCGAGTCCACCGTGACGCAGAAAGGAGTCCCGATCTCATCCTGGCGGCGATAACGACGGCCCACCGCACCGCTGTCGTCGTAGAACACTCGCAAATGCGGACGGAGGTCGTGCTCGATTTTCTCAGCGATCTCCGGCATGCCGTCGCGATTCACCAGGGGAAATACAGCCGCCTTGATCGGGGCGAGTTTCGGATGGAATTTCATCACCACACG
>DASYTP010000287.1:0-5313 GCA_036002145.1 Bacteroidota bacterium
AGCATTTCCCACAGATTCAATCAGGATACGTCCGCCACCCGCGTCCGCAGCCCTGACCGCTGCAAGCCCTCCCGTGTTCGTGCCAAGATCGATCCGGCGAATCTGGCTTCTGGTGCAGCGGAACAGGCTCCCTGCCGCAACCACAAGCATATCTCCGCTGCCCATTGCGGCCAGGGAGACCGTGCTTTCAGTATACGCCCCTGAATCGAAGACAGTTGTCCATCGGAAGCCGTCGTACCATGCAATCCCGGAGGTCGTTGCAACCCATGGCGTACTGTCCGAGGATTCCACGAGCTCAAGAATGTGGTTCGAGGGGAGTCCCGACTGCGTCGTGAATTGCACCCATCGCCAATCTTCGTTGAGCGTTTCGAACTGTGCGAGGGTGCACTCATGAAGCAGGATGAAGGAAAGGAAAGCAACAATACCGGTTCTACCCATAGCGCGTAATATATGAAGATGTAAATACAAAAGCCCGACTCTTCGGAGAGCCGGGCTTCTGGAGTTTCCTTCTCTTACTTATCTATTTTATGATGATGAGTCGCTTCGTTTCAGAGTAAGATTCTCCGAATTCCAGGCTCCCGCCCTGTGCGGCAGAAGGAGAAACGGTTAACCGGTAGAAGTACACTCCACTCGCCTGACCGCTCGCATCCCACGTAACTTTGTACTCTCCGGGATGCAGTGCCTCATTCACAATCGTTGCGACATGTTTCCCGAGGACATCCCCTATCTCGAGCGTAACGATACCATTAACTGATAACGAATAACTGATAACTGTTATCGGGTTAAACGGGTTCGGATAATTCTGCTCAAGTGCATATTCTCCGGGGATTATAATTGATACTTCCTCGACTGCGGTAACGTCGGAGAGCGGGCGCTTCCAGACGCTGTTACCACTCGTGCCGGCAAACATCCAGCCATTTTGAATAGCAAGTGAGTAATAATAATTCGTATTGGGAAGTCCGGCGGAAATCTTTGTCCATGACGAGCCGAGATTTTTGCTGATAAATATGCCGTTGTTTGGACTGCACGCAAAAAGATCATTCCCGAGAGCGAGAAGCTGCGATGTTCCTCCGAACGACGGGATCGGAGCAGCGGTTGTCCAGATTGCTCCGTCGTTGGTCGACTTGTAGACAGCGTTCGGATATCCTCCGCCCGCAAACAAGGTCGAGCCGACGACGGCGAATCCTGCAACACCGAAATATGCCGCCATCCCTGAGTCCGCTTTCGTCCATGTCACGCCCTCATCCGTCGATTTGGCAACGCCCAGGTCATAAGCGTAGATCGTCGATCCGACTTTGGTAAGGCCCGCGAAGCTCGGAAAACCCGTGAGTTCCGCGTCCTCCTGTATCCACGTATCGCCGTTGTCCGTGCTCGAGTAAATCCTCACGTCCGCTGCAAGAAGTCTGCCGCCGCTGGAGATGATTGCCCCCAGCGTAACATACGACGCAAGCCCGCCGCCCGCCTGCGTCCATATAGCCCCGGCGTCAGTCGAGCGTTCGAGTCCATAGGCCGGGTAATCGCGCTCGAAGAGCAATGACCCGTTGACATACACGAGTGTGGGCTGGGCCGAGGAGTCTTTGAGGTTTCCGCGGACACCGGTCCACGCGTCGCCTCCATCCGTTGTCTTGAAGATACTGTTGCCATTGCCGTAGAGCGTAGTGCCATCGATAAAGAAGCCGTTCATATCGCGCGCCTTCAGGCCGGTGATACGCGGCGACCAGGTATTCCCATTATCCGTCGACGCATACACACCGTTTGCAATCGTGCCGATGTACGTAGTCGATCCGGCAATGGCCAGAGATACCATGGACATCAGAGGAAGACCTCCTCCCATGGCACTCCACGAGCTGCCACCATCAGTGCTGTGAAATGAGTAATTGAATGCGGTGGCAAACAGACTCGAGCCGTTGCCAACGATAGCAGAAATGCCGTTGATCTTCTGCTCCCACGCCGCTCCAGCGTCGGTCGAGCGGAAAACGCCGGCCGCCGCCGTGCCGGCATAGAGATTCGGGCCGTCGGCGAAGCTCTTTTGTGTCCGAGTCGATGACCAATATGTGTTTTTCCATTTGAGCGAGGATAGGATTATTCAACTCACACAGTACAAAGTTCATGCCGAAGAGTATGGAAGAACGGATTAAGGGATTAATGGATAAATGGAGGGGTGGATGACTTCAGGGGAATGGGAATGTCGGCGAGGTGCGACGGGTAAAACGAGTAACTTGTCGGTGAGATGCGACATGCAATGGTAGGACAAGAATCTTTTCTTGTCCACTTTTAACGCGCGAAGAACATCGTACGAGATATTCGGGCTTGATACTTGAGGCGGGAATTGGTAAATTCTTGAATCACCTCCTAATGTCTAACGCTGCTTATATTGAAGGAAGAATCTCCCATGCCGACTCGTGCCACCGGATCGTTTGATGTAAAGCTGAATCCACAGCCACTTCACGAAAGTGTGGAGGGCGTGCAGCTCGGCAGAATGTCGATCGACAAACAATTTCATGGTAATCTTGAAGCCACAAGTAAGGGGGAGATGTTAAGCGCAGGTACCGAAGTCAAGGGCTCCGCCGGCTACGTGGCAATCGAGCGGGTGACCGGTGCGCTGCACGGACGCAAGGGCACATTCGTGCTGCAGCACAACGGCACGATGACACGAGGCGACGGTCAGCTCACGGTCACAGTCGTCCCCGACTCCGGAACCGGTGAACTTGTCGGACTTTCAGGAAAGATGACGATCAACATTGTCGAGAAGAAGCATTTTTACGAGTTCGAGTACACGATTCAATGAAAAAGTAAAAATGCAAAATTAAAAAAGGGAGGTGATCCGTTAATAGTTAATTGTTATCCGTTATTTGGAATTGGATATCGATCTACTGATTACTGACGAGTGACTAATGACAAGTGACAAGTGACAACACGGAGAACCGCCAACTACGAACTATCAACCGTCAACTACGAACTATCAACCGTCAACTACGAACTGTCAACCGTCAACTACGAACTATGACGAACAGGAATCCGATGGGCCATAGCCGCGCTGTGATGGATTTCAGCAAGGACGGCAGGCACCGCTTCAGGATGGATGTCTCGCAGGACGGCCAGCAGTGGCAGACGTTTATGGAGGGAAATTATGGCCGCGTGCAATGAAATTCGATAACGATAGAGCACTTACGAAGATCGCGGGTTGTCTTCTCTTGATGGCGACGGCTAGCACTGCACAATCCTCCCGCAGTGGAAGCACCGAATTGTCAAGCATCATCTCTCACGCACCCTTTACCCAGCTCGGCATATCGTCCTGGGCGGCGGGGGGAACCGGAGTCGTCGACGTCGGCAACCCAGCTGCGGCGTTTTCGAACCCTGCGGCGCTCCGATGTAACACTCTCACGGGGTACGTGGAATTCGGCAGGCGACTCCCTACGACGTGGATCGTCGGGATCGATTACGACAACCAATATCTTCTCCCCGCGTTCGTTTCGCTGGGAACACGAACAGATCTGTTGAACGTCAGTTTCGGTTACGCGAACACGTACAATGAGCACCCATCCTTCTCCATCCTCGAAACGACCGCTGACGACCCGGAAGGCACTGGAAGATATTTCGAGTTTGAGCGATCCGTGAAAACCCACGTCTTCTTCGGTTCATTTGCCCGCAGGATGGGAGACGACATTTCCCTCGGTATCACACTCGGAATCAACTATCTGAGATATGATGAGTTCATTGTCAGTTCGGGTTCCGGAAGCGGAGTAGGGATGGCGGTGAACGCCGGAGGGATTTTTCAGGCAACACGAAGTCTTGTGATCGGCGGCTCTCTACGCTATATTTCAACCATTAATTTCAACGTCAGCTTCCCCTCCCAGTCTGTTCTCGTACCGCCTGATAGCTCAGGCTACAATCTCCGATTCGTACAACTGGCATTTCCCTACACCGCAAAGTTCCCGGTCGGATTTGAAATTGGTGGAAAATGGGACGTATTCACTCCGCTGACGCTGATGGCAAGCTTCGAAACCCAAATCTGGACTGGTGTGACATCCGGAGTTTTCAAAAACATTGTAGATATACATCTTGGCGCGAGCTACGAGTTCACGCCCGCTTTCTCCGGGAGCATCGGGTTCTTTACTCATCACGAACCCAACACGTTCAATTCGGCATATCTCGATCAGAACTTTGTTACTGCAGGTTTCCGTTGGAAAACGGATGAGCTCGTTTCAATTTCTGCTTCCATTCTCGATAGTCATTTCTTCAGTAACAATGCCCCCGTCGATTACAGCAACAGGGAATATCAGCACTTCAATCAAACCTATGTTGCGATGGGGGTGGGGTATGCATTCTAATACTCAATCTCCAGCTGGCTCAGCAGCTTGTAGAAATGCGTCCGATTGATGCCGAGCAGCTTCGGAAACTGAGCCGCAACGCCGCAGCGTTTTGATGATATACAATCGCCGGAATTCATTCTCCGCATCGAGCAGGGACTTTCCGATCTTGAAGGAAGGATCATTTATCGTCTGTTCAACCAGTTCGGCAGGTAAATCCCCCGCATCGATCACGTCGCTCTTTGCCAGAACGCTGCAACGGTGAATGACATTCTCCAGCTCGCGGATGTTACCGTGCCAGGGGTATTGTTCAAGCACGTCCATCGCATCGCTTGTAATCGCGGTCACCGGACCGGGTGAGGAATATTTTCCGAGAAAATATCTCGCGAGCTATTCGATATCCTCTCTCCGCTCACGAAGCGGTGGCAGCGTCAGCTCGATGACGTTCAAACGGTAATATAAATCCTCACGCAACGACCCCTGATCGATCATCTCATCGAAGAACACCGTGCCGCCATCTGCAAGCTCCAGCTTCCCGGGCTTCGATTTTGCCGCCCCCGTGAATGCTCCGCTCTCGTAGCCGAACAATTCAGACTCGAGCAGCTCCGCGGGGATTGCTCCGCAATTGAGCGTGACAAACGGCTTCGTCGACCTCCGGCTATTCCGATGAATGCCATGAGCGAGCAGATCCTTCCCTGTCCCGTTCTCGCCCAGGAGAAGCACGGGCGCATCAGTAGGCGCAATCCTCGATGCGATTTTCAAGACATCGAAAAGTTTCCGGCTCGATCCGATCATCTCGGGACAATCAAACTCTTTCCTCAGATCTGGCGCGCAAACGAGAGAAGGAACACCAGGTCGCTCTCGACAAACGGTTTCTTGTTGTCACGACGGTCCAGGTAGACGGCGCCCAGCACCTGTGCACCGGCGACCAGCGGAACGCAAAGCACTGCTGTAATTCCCAGGCGGATCACACTGTTCCGTTTTGAGAGTTCCACGTCCTCTT
>DASYTP010000288.1:0-3264 GCA_036002145.1 Bacteroidota bacterium
AAAGATCCACGTCAAATGTCAAGCTCGCCCTTACCGTATTGTTCTCTCTCGCCATCGGTATCGCGATCTTCTTCGTCACGCCGCTCTTCGTTACGACCCGCCTCTTCAGTGTGGAACAAACGGCATTCGGTTTCAATATTATCGCCGGCGCAATAAGGCTGAGCATCCTCCTTGCGTACCTCATCGGGATCTCGACGATGAAGGACGTCAAGAGGTTGTTCGAGTATCACGGCGCGGAACATAAGGCGGTGTTTACCTTTGAACGGATGGGAGAACTCACGCCCAGCGCTGCCATGACCTACACGCGTTTTCATCCACGATGCGGGACAAGCTTCATCCTCATCGTCATGATCGTATCGATGCTCATGTTTTCGGTGTTCGACTCGCTTCTCATCCTCTGGCTCGGGAAAATCTCGCTGCCCGTCCGCCTCCTGACGCATCTTCCGTTGATCCCCGTCGTGGGCGGGATAGCCTACGAGTTCATCCGCTGGTCCGCGAAACGAAGCGAGACGCAGATCGGCAAGGCGCTCGTCGCCCCCGGCCTCTGGCTTCAGCGAATCACGACGAGCGAACCCGATGCGTCGCAGCTCGAGGTTGCGCTCGTCGCCATCAAATGCGCACTGGGCATCGAAGACACCCATCCCGCCCGTTACGTTCACCACGCTTCCGAGCTTATCCCCGGTTAACAATGTTCGATCGACTTGAAAAAGTGCTCGCTCGGTACGAGGAGCTGACCCATCTGCTTGCCGATCCGGCAATAATCAGTCAGCAGGAACGCTATCGCAACCTCAGCAAGGAGCGTTTCGAGCTCACGCCTCTTGTTGAAACATACCGGAAATACAAGTATGCGAAGAACGATCTCGAGAACCTGACGGCTCTCGCAACTTCCTCGGACGAACCCGAGGTGCGCGAGCTCGCGGAAGCTGAGCTGGGCGACGGCGAATCCAAGCTCGCATCGCTGGTGGAAGAATTGAAGATTCTGCTGATTCCGAAAGATCCGAAAGACGACAAAGATTGCATCGTCGAGATTCGTGGCGCCACAGGCGGTGAAGAGGCGGCGCTGTTTGCCGCCGATCTCTATCGTATGTACACACGATTCGCGGAACGCCAGAGGTGGGTGACGGAACTGATGGATTGGAGCGAAGCAGGAAAAGGAGGCTTTAAGGAAGTAAGTTTCTCTCTGAAGGGCGTGGGAGCCTACGGAGCATTGAAGTTTGAGAGCGGCGTCCACCGTGTGCAGCGCGTTCCGGAAACCGAAGCGCAAGGCCGTGTCCATACGTCGGTCGCCACAGTGGCGGTGCTTCCCGACCTCGAGGAAATAGATTCCGACATTCAAATTAATCCGGCGGACCTCGATTTTGCCACCTATCGTTCGGGGGGTAAGGGAGGACAGAACGTCAATAAGGTCGAGACGGCTGTGCGCATTACGCATAAGCCGAGCGGCATTGTTGTCGCCTGCCAGCAGGAGCGTTCACAATTTCAGAACCGGGAACGCGCTATGAAAATGCTTCGCGCGAAATTATACGAGGTGAAGGTGCGGGAGCAAACGGCGTCGATCACCGAACAGCGACGATCGATGGTTAAGAGCGGCGACCGCAGCGACAAGATCCGCACGTACAATTTTCCCCAGAATCGCGTGACCGACCACCGGATCGGCTTAACCCTCTACAATCTCTCCGATATTATCGACGGCAAGCTCGATGAATTGATCGAGCGATTGAAGCTCGCCGACCGGCAGGAGAAGCTGCAGACGAATATGGGATAAATGGTCTCGGATTGGAAAGCCGGGGATGATTTCGGGTTTTCGATTTTCGATTTCGGATTGCGCCGGTCCGAGAGAGGGAGCATGCATCTGGGAACCTATGCGGAAATTTGGAGCTTGTTTGGAATTAGGTAGTTGTGTTCCGACGCTTTGCTTGACGCCCTCGTGTCGTGTCTCATGACTCGACAGGTTTAACTGAATTTCTTCCCAATCCTCTGGTCCCCGAAAAACTCTCTCAGGATTTTCCCACATTTTTCTTCAAGCATCCCGCCGATCGTGTGAACGCGGTGGTTCAGGCGGGAGTCGTTCGTGATGGTGTAGAGCGTCGTGCAGGCGCCGGCCTTCGGGTCGTAGCCGCCGAAGACTAACAGGGGAATTCTCGACAGGACGATGGCGCCGGCGCACATTGCACACGGTTCGAGCGTTACGTACATCGAGCATCCTTCGAGCCTGCGGCTGCCGAGGTGGGATGCCGCAGCCGTAATCGCAATGATTTCTGCGTGGGCAGTGGGATCCTGAAGCATTTCCGTTTGATTCGATCCTTTGCCGATAACCAGGCGATCTTTCACAATAATCGCCCCGATCGGAACCTCCTGACGCTTCAGAGCTATTTCCGCCTCATGCAGCGCCAGTTCCATCCAGTATTCATGTTCTTTCTTCTCTTTCATCGTCCAAATTTGAAGGCTAATACGGAAATTACGTCCGAGTATAGCGAAAAATCCACAGTTCGGCAAGAGTATGAATCTTCGACGATTGTCACATTATCATTGATTCTGGCCACAGTATTCATTATCTTAGAGACTTAAGTTAATGGTAACGTAAGTCATTCGAAAGCAGTAATGAAGAACCGCCTCCGGCTTCTTTGCGCATTAGTGTGCGCGATGCTCAGTTTCGCACAGTTGCAAGCGCAAACGAGTTACAACATTTACTTTGGTGATTTCCACACCCAGACGTGGTATTCCGACGGCAATCAGGATCAGAATCCAGCCACGTATACCGTGCCCGTTGCCCGCGCAATCACGTATGCCCGCGATGTGGCAGGTAATATGGATTTTCTCGGCGTCAGCGATCATAACCACAATGAAAGCCTGAACATGACCATGGCTTATTGGGTGCAAGGGAATCATGAGGCAGACTCCGTGAATCAGGATGGCGTATTTGTGGGAATGCGCGGACAGGAATGGGGAGTGATCAGCGGCGGGGGTCATGTGCTGGTCTATGGCACGGATAAGTTGTTCGGATGGAACCCCGGTGTCTACAATGTGTACGTGCAAAAATCGAATTATGGGATGTTGTTCGATTCTCTGAAGAAGTATGGCGGCTTCGGATATCTGGCGCATCCGCAGTCGGACGATTACAGCGGCATCTTCACAAACGCTTATAATGCCTCGTGGGATAGCGTCGTCGTCGGTGTGGCGCTCAAAAACGGTCCTGCGACGTCGACGAACACGTCGGAGACCAATCCGTCCAGTACGGATTATACCTCCCGATACCATGATCTC
>DASYTP010000289.1:0-4121 GCA_036002145.1 Bacteroidota bacterium
CCGAACGAGCGCCGATCGGTCTTGTGCTTGATATGGAACGTGTCATTCGGATACGGCGGTGGCAGTGTTCCGATCATATCGAGCAGTGTAATCTCCGTTAACATGGAATCTGCAGGAGTCGGGCCGGAAGGATTCGCACGCTGGACAGTCGTGTTACCGAACGCACAGAGAGTGATGTTCGCTCCACCGTATGCGGGGTAGAGGTTGATGTTGACCGAAGCGAGCGTTCCACCAAGGAAGTCCGTCCCGCCGGTTGTCGGGAAAGTTGTCGGCGGACGCGGGTCGGGTTTCCGCGTGATACAAATCGTCCATCCGGGCAGACCCTCATCGCCGGGATCCTTCACGCCGTTACCATTATGATCGTTGAACTTCATGCCGTAGATTTCACCATTCTTAGCGTTGCCAAAGTCTATACCGTTGATGTCCTGACCGGGCGCAGTGGTGAAGTCGTAATGCGATTGACCGCCGGTCTGCATCCACCCCGGTTGCTGTGATTCTTCGACTCGGTATTTCCCCGGAGCGGGTACTTTGACACAGTAATTGCCGGAAGCATCCGTGGTCACAGTGACAACGTTACCGCCGCCGTCGGTTATCTTGATCGTCCATCCGGCAAGTCCCAACTCGTCGGCATCGTGCAATCCGTTGCCATTCAGGTCTGCCCACTTCACGCCGCAGATCTTGACGCTTTCGGGAGGTATATCATGCACCTCCACATAGTGAGGCCCCGTAGTCGTCGGAGACCAACTCTGTCCGCCATCCAGGCTCATCTCGGTGAAGATGTCGAAGAAGCTGCTGATCTCGTAGTCGCCGCTGGGGAGGGATCTAATTGAAGTTCGACCTAACGATGCCCGGGTCGGGCTTTCACGAATCATCACGCCGCCCAATGTCCCACCTGAAATATCAAGTTGTAACATCTCAGTCTCGAAGAATCTCGAGTTTCCTTCATCGGTCATTGAGCCAACATGCACAGACACCGCAGCAGGTGCTTCGTGTGGAGTCCATGTATTCCCGGCATCTGTCGAAGCCTCCATCCTGACCGTCGAATTGAACGAGTGAGTCTGATTGCCTCCTGGAGGAGGTGGAGGTTGATTGGTGTCGAAGCGCTCGTGGCTCACCTTCCTGATCATAATACCGTTCGTGTATGTGAAAACCTGGTCGAACGGATTGACGTAGTGGCTCGTATCAGGGGGCAGATCCGGGACGGGCCTCACGATCGGCGGCGCAGTTGGCTGAAGTTCGACGCGCGACGAGCCGTTCTGCGCCGGCATCCATGATTGGCCTCCGTCAATGCTCAGTTCGGTGAAGACATCAAAGAAGCTGCTGATTTCGTAGGTGCCATCAGCGAGGGCCCGAATGCTCGTCCCACCCCTCGATGGCAGCGTTGGGCTTTCCCGGATCATCAGACCGGCCGGTAAGTCACCCCCCGAAAGGTTCAGCGACAACATTTCGGTGTCGAAGATTTTTGTGGTTGCGCCTCCGTTGCCGGTGTCGCCATGAACCATTACCTCAACAGCAGCGGGAGCGGTCATAGGCTCGAACGTGTTGCCGCTGTCGTTGGAAACCATCATCTGGACAATGGAGTTGAATGAGTGTGACTGAGTGCCGCCTGGTGGCGGCGGAGGCTGGTTCTGAGTAAAATATTTGTGCTTTATATCCTTGATGACAATTCCCGCTGCATACAGCTGGTGAAACTGAGCGGGGGTTATGTACTCGTGCATGAGTGGCGGCAGATTCTGACCCGCGGCAATCACGACCGGAGGAGGAGCACCCTGAAGTACCATATGCGTGGAGCCGTTCGATGGCGACCAGTTTGCACCGCCATCGGTGCTCATCTCAGTGAAGATGTCGAAGAAGCTGCCGATCCGCCACATTCCTCCACCATCATCTGTGATGTGAGTCTTACCTCTCGATGCCAGCGTAGGACTCTCCCTGATCATCACAGTTGGCGGTAACGATCCACCGTGAATATCGAGCTGAAGCATCTCTGTGTCGTACAATCTGGTGGGCCCAATATCTCCAGTGTGAGTAACTTGTACCATGACGTCCGCGAGTGCATTGATTGGGTTGTACGTATTTCCGTTATCGAAGGAAACCATTCCATGCACCTCCGAACTAAACGAGTGTGTCTGAGTCGTCTCGGGTGGAGGCTGACTGGGGTTGAACCGATCGTGGCTCACATCCTTGATGATTATCCCGTTTGCGTACAACTGATGGTACAAATCCGGGCTGACATAAGTGCCCCCCGGGGGCGGCAGGTTGGGACTGGTCGTACTGTCGACCTGCGCGAAAAGCTGGCAGTTCGCAAGGAAGAGAATTGCAATCGCCAACACAAAGAACGAGGTACCTTTTTTCAGCATAAGCGCTCCTATGAAAAAAAGTTAGTGAGGGATTAGTGGATGAACCGGATAATACGGTGTCTCTATTTCATTTAGACGTCTTGCTCTCGGAAAGTTCGAGACCATTTCATGTTATGATGAAGAATGTTACCGAAAAACTCTCTTGCCGCAATAAAAAAACACTGCGCCCGGCGTTCAGCCAACATCTCATCGGTGCTGACGCCAAGTTGGCGCTCAACTCTTCACTAACATCAACTCAGAAAATTGTTTCGTCTAAAGCGAATTTGCGCACGGAGACAATATGAGAGCCACGAATGGGGAATTCATAGGGAAGCTCTGCTTGAGGTGCTCTCGAATCGATATGTAATACTCTCAAATTCGCAACACGTTAAAGTACAATTAACGGGGAAAAAAGTCAAGTAAAAAATAAATTTTCTGACAATTCTTTGCTATTAGCAACTCCTGTGCCATCCTGAGTCCCCCTTGTGAATTAATATCGGCTTATTCAGCCAAGAATGGCTGATTATTCCTCAGTTTTAGAATGATCTCTTCGCGAGATATGGTAAGATCTGGCGATTTCATTGACCCTGGTACTCTTTGAGAGCACGCAGCATGTTGCCCGGGACCTCCACTGCCTCCACACGTTCCCCTGTGCGGCGCATACAAACGACTTGCTGCTCGCCGCGCGCGAGCAATTCTTCCTTCCCCCCTTTCTCCCTGACGTAATCGAACCCCATCGTAATCCGGGATTGAGAGAGCTGGACGAGACTCATCCGCACTATGATTTCATCGAACACAAATGCTTCTCCAAAAAAATCACAGCTGCTGCGGCTCGTGACCAGGTACAGTTCACCCCGCAGTTCCTGGATCAAACCCGGTACGTGGTCACGAAGAAACATTTCCCGGCACATCCCCTGCCAGCGAAAGAAATTTGTGAAGTAGACGTTGCCGAGCATGTTGGTCTCTTCAAATCCGACAACATGTTTGTGTTCATAGACTCGCATAGCGATCCTCTACCTTGTTTTCATGAGATGAATGTATTATTGACCGTCGCCGGTTTTGTCGCCGGTTGCAAGAGCACGCCGACAATAATTTCCTGATCGGCCTCCTTCGTCCTCAAAAGGCCGGTCAGGATATGGAATTCTTCTCCTTCGTTCTGAATCGCCGCTGTCACCCAGCCGTCATCCGTCGACGATTCAAACACCGGCAGAGGCGATCGACTTACTCCCGCTTTCTTCATGCACTCAATCATCGTCCACACCCGTGTTCTCGATACCTCGGGAGTCTCTCCGGCTTCTCCTTCCAAAACGTAAGCAAGATCCATCCCACACTGCGTCAAAAGTCCGCTCCACACTTCCTTGTCGCGAGGAACTACAGGCTCGATGTCGCAGGCACACGGAGCGATGCCGGCAACAGCGAACGTCATATTACTCGAATGAGAAACCGAAACTTCAAGGTGCGGCACAAGATGCTGGAATCCCTCCGGCAGATGAACTTCCGGCTTTCCATCTTTCCGGTATGTGATGTTGATCGAATTCTCGGAGGGGTTGCGCCGTGTTGCCTGCCGCAGGAGATTGCGTATCGCAACCGACAGCGCTCTTCGACTCGATTCCTTGCGCGACTGATGACGCTCATCGTGACGGTCGGGCAACGTTGGAGAAGATTCCAGAAAAGTCGAAAAATCCGTTGCGATGCTCAGGAGAAGACCGGGATACAAATCCTGCACCCTCCGTTCGACATACGGCGCGAGGAGTGCCGTGGGAAGCTGCTTTCCTATGCCTTCCG
>DASYTP010000290.1:0-10407 GCA_036002145.1 Bacteroidota bacterium
CGGATGGCCTTTTTCTGTATAACTTATCGTCGAAGCGATGGACGAACTGTAAATTGACAGGATTGGACGCACGCAATCGGGTGAATGAGATCGTTCGAGCGCGCGACAAATCGCTCTGGCTCGCGACGGAGGGTGGGCTCGTGGTTCGCCGGCCGGACGGAAGCGTCACCACAATACGCGAGGTAGGGGGACGAAGCCTCGGGTCACTCACAGGGTTGATCGAGGATGACGAAGGCCGCATCTGGTGCTCAAGCGGCGCCGCGTTCGACGGCGCGTATCGGTGGGATGGCCTGAAATGGGAATACTTCCCGATCAGCAACGACCCGGCAGGTGTCCGGGTTCACAAGATCAGAAAGGATCGTTTCGGAAGAATCTGGCTCCTGGCGATCGGAAAAGTATACTCTCCCCAATTGGGAACCGATCCCGGTGCGTTTGTGTATGAGAATGGACGGTGCAGGAAGTGGGGAGTTGCAGAAGGGCTCCTCAGCGGAAGGGTATACTCTTTCGCGCAGGGTCAGGACGGCTCTCTCTGGTTCGGCACTTGGAGGGGATTAAGCCGTTGGAAAGATAACCGGTGGACATATTGGACTTCGAAGGAGGGACTCAGAGGCGACGTGTACTCACTCGCCATCGATCATCAAAATCGAGTCTGGCTCGGCAATCTTACAGCAGAATTGGCATACATCCAGAATGACAGCGTCAAGTACGTCCAGACTGATGAGTGTCCTCTTCGGGGAGCAGTATGGGATATGCAGCTGGATGAGACGGGCGGCTTGTGGATAAGCGGGCGGACCGAGGTTGTAGCATACAGGAATGGGAAGTGGTTCTCGTTTACTCCAAAGAGCGGGATGGAACAGAGCAAGATCTGGCCCGTGCTTCCTTCGGATGATAAAGTTTTTGTCGGCACCTTTGGAAAAGGGGTGGATATTCTGAACCTGGACCAAAAACCATCACCCTATCCGCGTGTTCTAATCGAAAAGGCGCTGATCGAGCATGAGACGGTGCTCCTTCGATGGCACGCTTTTGCATTCTGGGGAGAACAGCCGGAGAACGAGATTCTCACCCGGTATTCGGTCGATGACCGACAGTGGTCGTCGTGGAGCATGGGAAAGGACGTGACAATTGAAGGTCTCGATCCGGGGAATCACCGCCTCGAAGTCCAGGCGAAAGGATTATTGGCAGACTTCGAAACACCGGGTGCACGTGCATCGTTTTTTATTGAATCACCATATTATCAACGACCACTCTTTCTCATCCCCGGACTGGCAGGATTCGCCACAATCATGTGGCTCGGCGTCGCCCTTGTTGTGCGGAAGCGACGGCATGCTGCTTCTCTCAGACAGAGTGAGTTGAAATTTCGCCGTCTCACCGAGGCGACGTTCGAGGGAATTGCAATACACGACCGTGGTGTCATTCTCGACGCCAACGAAAGCATATTGAAAATGTTCGGATACAGCTACGATGAATTCGTCGGAAAGTCCATCCAGGAAATTGCTGCGCAAGAGTCCCATCTACTGATTGATGAAAGTATGACGTCCGACCCGGAACGTGCGCATGAAGTTGTTGGGATAAGGAAGGATGGATCGAAAATCATCATCGAAATCACCAGTAAGAGCATCCCTTACGAACATCGTTCGGCCCGTGTCATCGCAGTTCGCGACATATCTGAACGCAAGAAATCTGAAGAGCAACTTCTCGCCTACCAGGAACAATTGAGGACACTTGCCACCGAAGTCTCGGCGACTGAAGAGCGCGAGCGCAGGCGAATGGCGGAGTATCTGCACGACCACATTGGTCAGGCGTTGGCAATGTGCAAACTGAAATTAGAGGCCATCAAAAATGGCGAACACTCTGCGAAGATTGATGAATCCCGTCAAATCCTGCAACAAGTTATCGATCATACACGGTCGCTGACACTTGATCTGAGTCCGCCTGTTCTGCGCGAGTTGAGTTTCGCCGATGCGATCGAATGGCTCACCGTGCAGTTTCAAAACCAGCACAACATTCTCATCTATTTTGAAGATGATAAGCAACCAAAGACGCTCGGTGCCGATTTGAAGACGTTTCTCTACCACGCTGTGCGGGAGCTTTTGACCAACATCATCAAGCATGCACGCGCCCAGAGTGCTGAAGTCATCCTTCGAAAGAACGATAATGCTCTTTTCATCGAAGTGAAGGACGATGGCATCGGACTGGACTCAGCAACGATCCGTCACAGGCACGATAAAGATGGATTTGGGTTGTTTAATATCCGGGAACGATTGCGTCACTATGGGGGAAGTTTGGATATAACCCCGCTTGCGGAGGAGGGCACATGCATCGTCATGACACTCCCGCTGACACCAACACAAGACCATGAATAGCGAGAAAAAATACAGAATCCTGATCGCCGACGACCACAGAATCGTCCGCGAAGGACTTCGCTCCGTGCTGGAGAAAGAGTCTAACATCGAGGTGATCGGGGAGACCGGAGATGGAAACGATGCGGTGCGGATTGCCAAGAAACGGTTGCCCGATATCGTCATCATGGATGTCAGTATGCCGAACCTGAACGGGATAGAAGCCACGCGTCAGATAACCGAAGAGATCCCGGAGGTAAGAGTAATTATTCTTTCAATGCACGTGGACAAACATCTTATCTTCAAAGCTTTCCATGCGGGGGCCAGGGCCTACCTTCTGAAGGACTCTACTTCGCAGGAACTGTTGGAAGCGATAGAGGCAGTATCAAGGAACAGGATTTACGTCAGCCCCGCGCTCGGGTTCGATGAGACGAGAAACGTCAATGACGCGACAACGATGCTGAACCGGCTTGCATATTCCCTGTTGACGCCGAAGGAACTGGAGGTGCTGCAGCTTGTGGCGGAGGGAAAGCCGTCGAAGGATATCGCAGACCGGCTTCGCGTCAGTCCCAAGACTGTCGAGAAGCACCGGCTGCGCATCATGGAAAAACTCAATATCCACAGCGTGGCAGAGCTCACGAAGTTTGCGATCCGGGAAGGAGTTACGTCGGTGGAAAAATAGCGTGCGGCGGATATGCCGTGTAGAGAAACCGCCGCTCGCTGATCCAGCGGCCTGCTTCAAGCCGAAGGACGGTATTACTCCTGCCATTCCAAAGATACCGGCCTTCGCACATGACTCAGGAAATTGAGTTACAGGTTAACACGGACAGTTCTGATTGCAACGGCAGGTGCCCCATATAGTATAACAGAAGCCCTCTTCGTCGCAGACAGTGTCCAGAACACACGGGCCACCGCAATTGCCACAAGATGAGCAGCCAGCGACCGCATATGCCTCCTCATGGAAGAGTTGCATCAGGCCCATGGTTGCAACCGCCAGAACGATTGCCAGGAGCACCAGTTCCTTCTTGAAACGTTTCATATCATTCCCTTTCGGAGATTGTTAGTGGATTTGTTAATTAGCGAGCGTTTGAGATGCGCTCAGCAAGGCTTGAATTTCAATTGTCTGTTCCGACGTTAATTCTCCCACCCACGCTTTTTGGACCTTTCCGTTCCCATCGAGTAAAATGGTTTCCGGAACACCGGATATCTTATACTTGCGGTTAAAGCTTGTATCGCTCGATGCCGAGACTGAATAAAAACCCACTTTTTTGGCCGTAACATATTTCCTGGTCTCATCGACATTGTGAATAGAAATTCCGATCACGAAGCAATTGTCATTGTTTTTCTCCGCAAGGGTTTGCCATGCGGGTAATATCTTTTCACAATGGGGGCACGTTGTGGAAAACACACAGAGCAAATATTTTTTCGCCGGGTCGTTGTAACTCAATACGGTCGTCTCGCCCTCAAGGGTCTGAATCTTCAACGGTTCAACTTTTTCGCCGGCTTTGAGGGACTCTACCTGCGAAATCATCGTCCTGCTTTTGAGCACATTCTTCAACTGCCGGTTCTGTATAGAAAGGAATACGACCTCGACCGTGAGACCGGCGATAATGATAAAGCCGACGAGTTGGGTCCATCGGAATTTCCTGGTTTCTACCATAAGGGTCCTTTTTGTTGATTGAAAATGAATGAGTCGGTTCACATTCTCATCACGAAAAGCGACGCACTTCGAAATGTAGGGGGCGTGCATAATTAAATCAATGGGTGGTATCCCTACGAAGTAGTAATAGTACCCACTCCGGTGCGCGCGCTTGTTCATGAAGCGGATCTTTTTATATTAGGAAAAACGGAAGCACCTGAAAGGAGAGAGCGTGAAGAAAACCAGGTCAACAATCGCAATTCTGGGCGGAGGAAACATCGGCATGTCACTAGCCAGGGGGCTTGTGCGGGCGAATCATTATCAGCCCCTCGACATCACATCACCCGGAGGACGAAATCCGCTTTTAAGGAGATTGCTGCCGAAGGGTTTCATGTAACGGATGATAATAACGAAGCGGTGCGAAACTCCGAACTCATCGTCCTCGCAGTTCTCCCTCACCAGTTGAACGATCTGCTCGGTGCAATCCGGGAGCGCGTCGACGCGAGGAAGCATCTCCTTGTCTCGGTCGTTTCCGGAGTCAGCACAAAAGACATTCTCAGCCGGCTCGGGAAAGAGGCAGAGATTGTCCGGGCGATGCCGAACACAGCGATTGCGATCGGCGAATCGATGACGTGCATCGCGTCCGGCAATGCCTCGACGAAAAGCCTCGCGCGTGTAACATCGATGTTCGATACCGTTGGCAAGACCATCGAGATTAATGAAGAGTTGATCACCTCTGCGACCGCGTTGTGCGCCTGCGGAATCGCGTTCTTCCTGCGGGCCATCAGGGCCGCATCGCAGGGGGGAATAGAAATCGGATTTCACGCCGACGAAGCGCTCACGCTTGCCGCGCAGACCGCGAAAGGGGCAGCGGCGCTCATTCTTGCCACACATAACCATCCGGAACGGGAGATCGACAAAGTAACGTCGCCGAAGGGATGCACCATTGCAGGCCTCAACGAGATGGAGCATCAGGGGTTCAGCTCGGCGCTGATCAAGGGGATCAAGACGTCGGCCGCCAAAGCGAACGAGCTGTACTCCGATAGCCCGCGCTGACCTGATTTCCACCCGTTAACTCGAGTCGTCATCAAATTTCTCGAAATGTAGAAGTGGTGAATTTGAATCAATTTCGTATATTCTTCCGTAAGATATAGGGAAAATCCCTATTGCGCCTTTGCAAAAAAGTTGTTTTCTTAAATAGTCATTATTCGAGAGGTATTTTCGCT
The DNA here is from genome assembly GCA_036002145.1 of Bacteroidota bacterium. Lineage (GTDB taxonomy): Bacteria > Bacteroidota > Ignavibacteria > UBA10030 > SZUA-254 > DASYTP01. The sequence goes on from DASYTP010000290.1 coordinate 5,205, forward strand.
CGTGTTCTAGGGATGGATATCTGGACTCAAATGGGAGCCGGTCTTTCGGGATGCAGATCGGCTTCCATTACAAGCCGGCCTCTTGGTGGATTAGGGGGCCGGCTTTATTGATTTTGAGTTAGATTTTGTTTTGATTTCAAGAGTCTAATTGTTCCGGAGTATCGACGTGCAATCCCCTCAGGCTGGGGCTGGCTAGCACACAAACCTACAAACATGCAAAGCGACTAACGTACTAACGCATTCCAGTCTCGACATGCGCTCCATCATACCGGCTTTCTTTCTGCTGCTCTCTATTGCCCTCTCCCAGCAACCTGATCTGCAATTTGAGAATTTCACTGTTGATGATGGGCTCTCGCAATCTGACGTCAGTTGTATTGTTCAGGATCGCTACGGCTTCATGTGGTTCGGGACCCAAGATGGTCTAAACAGATATGATGGATATGAATTTATGATCTTTCGCCATTCTGATAATGACGAGGGTTCACTCTGCCATAACATGATCGAATCTCTATACGAGGATCGCACTGGTCGACTATGGGTTGGTACTGATCGAGGACTTGATTACTATGATTCAAACCTCCGGCGCTTCGTTCATAGCATTAGTAACGAAATTGTGAGTTCCATCTTGGAAGATGATCAAGGGACCATCTGGGTCGGCACATATGGCCGAGGACTTTGCCATTTGGGCCGTGACGGAACGTTAATGAAGAGGTACACGAATGACTCAAGGGACTCAAGAAGCCTGATATCTGACACAATCCGATGCTTGGCCTTTGATCCCTCCGGCACCCTTTGGATCGGAACCGACAAATCGGGGGTGGATGCTCTTATTTTGAAAGATGAATCATTTGCTCACTTTCTCCACATAGAAGATGACAGCAACAGTCTGTCGTCTAATCTTACTTTGTCCCTACTAGTAGATCGACGGGGAGAGCTTTGGGTAGGAACATTCAATGGCATGAACCGTTATGATCCGATCCGAGAAGTATGGAGAAGATACATCGCTTTCCATTCGCCAGGTGGATACGATGGCAGAAACTACATTGCGTCAATATTTGAGGATTCAATGGAAAGGCTATGGGTTGGAACCGGCGAAGGTTTGGAGATGTACGATCGCGAGAGGGCTTGGGTTCGGCGCTATTCCCATGACCCTGGAAATCCGGGCAGTTTGATCAACAACAATGTTGTGTCGATTATGGTCGCTCGAGATGGAACCATCTGGCTAGCGACAATGAAAGGACTCAATAAACACTCTGCGTTTGCCAAAAAGTTCAACACATACAGACACATCCCGTTCGACGAGAAATCACTCCTCAACGAGAGAATTTGGGCTGTTTGTTTAGACCACGAGGCTATTCTCTGGGTCGGAAGTGATGATGGCCTCACAATGATCGACAGAAAAGCAAATTACTATACGCACTTTAAAGCGGATCTCTCGAATATTATGAGTTTGGCTGGCAGTGATGTATACTCGGTTGTGGAAGACACGCATCATCAAATATGGATCGGGGCGTCGAGGAGTCTCGATATGTATATAAGTGAAACGCAGTCTTTCAGGCATTTTCGAGTAAATCCAAACGACTGGTTAGATCTTCGGAATAATGTGCGGCTGATCGAGGAATGCCAGGATGGCAATTTGTGGGTTGGCGGGTTCAACAGCCTGCATTGCTTCGATCCAAGGAGTTGCAAATACATCCACGAAAAGCTTCTGGATAGTCTCTTTCATAACACAGTTCTTGGTGCGCTCCATGAGGATCGTGAAGGAATCTTGTGGATTGGGACATCCACACGCGGTTTACTGAGTCTCGATCAAAGGAAGATGGCAATCGTTGAATTCATCCCGCGCTCCGGGGACTCCAATTCGATAAGCAGTGATATAGTTTGCAGCATCCTTGAGAGCTCGGATGGGCGACTTTGGATCGGCACATACAACGGACTGAATCTTTTCAATCGGGAGACGAATTCATTCACGCGTTTTACGACAAGGTCTGGGCTTCCAAATAATTTCGTCCTCGGCATTCTCGAAGACGACAGCGGTTTCCTCTGGCTATCCACGAACGGAGGAGGGTTATCCAGATTTGACCCCAAAACTAAAACATTCAGGAACTACGACGTTAACGACGGATTACAGAGTAATGAGTTTAATCAAATCGCCGCTTTTAAAAGTACCGATGGTGAAATGTTCTTCGGCGGTGTCCACGGCCTTACCAGTTTCTTCCCCGATAGCATCAAAGACAATCCACACATCCCTCCCATCAGGCTCACATCATTTAAGATCTTCAGCCAGGGTAGGGAACCCACCCGAATCGTCAGAGATTATGACTCGGTCAGCCTCGAATACCCCGAAAATACGATTTCGGTGGAGTTCACAGCTCTCGACTATACGATGCCGATCAAAAACCAGTACGCCTATATGCTCGAAGGCTTCGACAAAGAGTGGGTCTATTGCGGAACCCGGCGATTCGCCACCTACACAAACATCGATCCGGGGGACTATGTCCTGAGAGTCAAAGGAAGCAATAACGACGGTCTTTGGAATGAAGCCGGCATCTCCATCCCCCTCTTCGTCGCTCCGCCATTCTGGAAAACCTTGTGGTTCAGGGGAGGTTTGGGGCTTTCAATTGTCCTGTTGATGAGCGGTGCGTTCTATTCCCGCATCCGGTCCGTGAAAAAGAAAAATATATTCCTCGAGCAGAAGGTTCGCGAACGTACACAAGAATTGAGCAGGACGAACGAAAGTCTGAGTGAGGAGATCGAAACACGAAAACGTGTTGAAGAAGAGCTCGTTACCTATGAACACCAGCTCGAAGACAAAGTCCGCGAGCAAACCGGTGAACTCTCGATGACAGTGGATTCTCTCGAGCGCGAAATCGTGGAACGAAAGAACGCCGAAGAGAAGCTTCTCGAGTACCAGAAACAATTGCAATCGCTCGCTTCACAACTCTCGTTGTCGGAGGAGCAGGAACGCCGGAGGATGGCGACGTACTTGCATGATTACATCGGTCATACACTCGCGATGGCGAAGATCAAGCTGGGGAGTATCAACGGAAACGATCTCGCCCGCATCGCAGAGGAGGTGCGATCGCTCATAGATGAGACGATCAATAATACCCGCTCACTCACGTTCGAGCTGAGTCCGCCCGTACTCGCCGGTTTCTCCTTCGGCGATGCAGTCGAGTGGCTCGTCGAGCATTTCAAGGAAAAGCACAACCTGTTGATCTCCTATGAGAAAGGACCTCTCCCAAAAGAGCTCCCCGAAGACCTGAGATCATTCCTGTACCATACCACCCGCGAGCTTCTAGTGAACATCGTGAAACATGCGAAGGCAAACAGCGCTGAGGTGCTCCTGCGCCAGCGTGACGGGATGATAGAGATCAGGGTCCGCGATGACGGCCGCGGATTCGATCCGGCATCCGTCGACCGGAAATCCAGGCATATCACCGGATTCGGACTGTTCAATCTTCAGGAACGTGTCGCACATTATAATGGCGAAATCGAAATCCGGTCGGGACCCGGCAACGGAACCATAGTGGCCATTTCAGTTCCGCTGGGCGAGCCTGGCGATGACTAACCCAAAACTCACGACCCGGATACTGCTGGCAGACGATCACCAGATCGTTCGCGAAGGCCTCCGCGCCCTCCTCGAGCGCAGAAAGGATCTCGAGGTCATCGGGGAAACCGCCGATGGAATCGAAACCGTGAAGTTCGCAAAGGAATACGCCCCGGAGATCGTCGTCATGGACGTGACTATGCCGCACCTTAACGGCATCGAGGCAACGCGGCAGATCACCAATGAAGTGGAGGGCGTAAGGATTGTCGCGCTGTCGATGTACTTCGACAGGCATTTTGTCGCCAAGATGCTGCGCGCAGGCGCGCGCGGATACCTGCGCAAGGACTGCGCTTCCGAGGAGCTCATCCTTGCTATAGACGTTGTAACAAAGGATAAGTTCTATATCAGCCCGCATCTTGGGATCGATTCATCGAAAGAAGTATTGACCGATTCCGAAATTCCCAACTTCATCGCGCACTCACTTCTCACCCCGAAGGAGCGCGAGGTCCTCCAGCTCGTCGCCGAAGGACATGCCACCAAAGAGATAGCTTATCGTTTAGGCGTGAGCACGAAGACCATCGAGCACCACCGGCAACATGTCATGGATAAGCTCGATATCCATACCATCGCCGAGCTCACGAGATTTGCCATACGCGAAGGGCTCACCTCGACAGACTGATCCGGCCTTAATCAGACTTTCCTGTCTTAAATCGGAGGCCGAAAACGCTCGAAATAAGCCGTTTGTCACTCACGATATAGGGAAATTACTTATTGACTTTTGGGGGGAGAATCCTATATTGAGTTCATCCTATGAATTCCCCGGAAGGAGCTCCATTATGAATTCAACTTTAAGAAAATTTGGCATGGCTTTCTTGCCAACGACCTTTGTGATGGTTGTCTTATCGTTGACGACAGCCAGGGCGCAAGACGACTACTTCAAACATCACGCCTGGCCCGATTACAAACAGAATCAGAAATTTCCGTCTCCCCCACTTCCCTCGGAATCTCCGCGCCTCTATGCGTCAGATACACATCTTGATACCGCGGCGTTCACCCTCTACCCATCCGATCTGACCGGCGTCTTCGCAGGCGATGCGGTGTGGATCGATTACGACAATGACGGGGACCTGGATGTGTTTGTCGCCGGCTGGGACGGCACGCAAGTCGTCACCAAAATTTATCGTAACGACGACGGCGAGTTCACCGATATTAACGCCGAGCTGGTCGGGATCAGTCCGGAGCGCGGTGTTGCGTGGGACGATTTTGATAATGACGGCGATATTGATCTTGCTATCACCGGCGGGCTCGATACCACCGGCTTGCAACCCGTCGCGAAAATCTATCGCAACGACGACGGAAACTTTGTCGATATTAACGCCCCGATCATGCCATTGCTTGGGGGCGTCACAACCTGGATCGACTATAACCTCGACGGAAAATTGGATCTCCTGATTGCCGGATCTCCCGATAAAGGCTCGTCGTTCTACACGAAACTTTACCGTAATAACGGCGACGACGATGACAGTACATTCACCGACAGCGGGATCTACTTCCCCGGCGTCTGGGGGGCATCTGTGGATTGGGCAGATTATGATAACGACGGCGACCCCGATCTTCTGTTGACCGGTTATGGCTCCTGGGGTGTCACCTCCG
>DASYTP010000291.1:0-4686 GCA_036002145.1 Bacteroidota bacterium
GGGAGTATTGCAGTTTACAACTGGAACTTTGGTGACGGCAGCGGTTCGTCTGCCGCGAATCCGAGCCATGTGTACGCCAGTCCCGGCATTTATCCGGTCACGTTGACAATTACCGACAACGTTGGCGCAACTGGCACTTCAAACGTCACTGTTACGGTCGCTCGGGTCCTGCGTTCGACAGCGATTACGTTATCCACGAAGCTGAACCTTAGGACCGTTGTTATTAACGGCGCCGTCACGGTGAAGGACGGGAACGGTTCGCCTGTTCCGGATGCACAAGTTCTCGTTACATGGACACTCCCCGGGGGAGGGCTTGCCCGTCAGTCCGGACTAACCGACAACAAGGGCGAAGTGAGATTCAGTACAAGTGGCGGTCGTGGCACATTTACGTTGACGATCGACAATATCACCAAATTTGGGTATACCTTTGACCGCTCACATAGTGTCCTGACGAAGAGCATACTGCCAGGTCAACGCTCGTCAGTTCGATGAGATGGTCGGGGCGGATTCAACCTACCCTGCTCCATGCGTCCCGGCAAATCCGAACTCCACGCATTTCGCGCCACTTGTCATCGGCTTCGCGGGGATAAATGTTGAGGCCCTTGCCGGCATCCTGAAGCGCGGGACCACCCGACAAGGGAGTGTCGTGTTCTATCTGCGCGTATCGTTCATTTGCATAATCGGTTGATAGTAATTGATATTTTAGTTAGTTTACTGTCAATTCTCTGTTATGTATTGCCAAAGTGCGCATGATCGATAAAAATCCCAATATGATCCCGCAAGGCGGGAGCCGGGTACCATGATCGGACAGAAGGTCTCTCACTACAAGATACTTGAAAAACTGGGAGAGGGAGGGATGGGCGTGGTGTTCAAAGCCCGCGACACAAAGCTCGACCGGGACGTCGCCCTGAAGTTTCTCCCGTCCCATCTTTCCGCGTCGGAAGAGGACAAAACGAGGTTCATCCAGGAAGCCAAAGCCGCTAGCGCGTTGACCCATCCTAACGTTTGCACCATCCATGACATCCAGGAACACGAGGGCCGGATGTTCATTGTGATGGAATTTGTGGACGGAATGACCCTGAGAGATAAACGGGATCAGATCTCGCTCAAACAGGCGATCGAGATCGGCATCCAGGTGGCTGACGGGCTCGCCGCTGCGCATGAGAAGGGGATTGTACACCGTGATATCAAGCCCGATAACATCATGGTTCGCAAAGATGGGATTGTTCAAATTATGGACTTTGGGCTTGCCAAGCTCCGCGCGAGTGGGAGCAAGATAACGCGATTGACCAAGGAAGGGAGTACTGTCGGCACGGCCGGCTACATGTCTCCGGAGCAGGTTCAGGGACAGGACGTCGATCACCGGAGTGACATATTCTCGTATGGCGTCGTCCTCTACGAGTTATTGACAGGTCAACTCCCTTTCAAAGGGGTCCACGAGACAGCGCTGGCCTATGAGATCGTTAACGTCGATCCGGCGCCTATGAGCACGGTCAAACCCGGGATCGAACCGTCTCTCGACGCGATCGTACTCGACTGCCTTGAGAAGGATCCGAAGGAGCGGACACAGTCGATGGCTCAGGTCGCTGTTGAACTCAAGCGCTACAAGAGGGAATCGAGCCGACAACGGGTGAGTCGTGTGACTTCAGCGAGACCGATTCCCAAATCTGAGACATATGATTCATCATCCCAACGCAAGAGGGTGTTGCTTCCTCTTGTTTTAACCGTGGTCCTCATCGTTTTGGGTGTTGCAGTTTGGTGGTTGTGGAGCTCCAGGACAGACCGGGTGGTTGCCTCTCTCTCAATCTCATTGCCCGCGGACCAGACGATTTCCACGGGCACGTACGTTGCTGTCGCTGTTTCTCCGGACGGTTCGCGCATCGTGTACAGGGCAAACGGAAAGATGTATCAAAGGAAGCTGGACAGCTTCATTGCTGAGGCGATTTCAGGAACGGAAGATGGTTCAACCCCGTTCTTTTCACCCGACGGGAAATGGATCGGTTACTTCGCCGACGGAAAACTCAAGAAGATCGCATTGAGCGGCGGCGCTCCTGTCATCCTTGCACAGGCGGCGTCCGACAATCGTGGGGCGACCTGGCTGGACGATGGAACCATCGTTTATTCTCCGGGCGGTTCGTCGGGACTCTTTCGGATCAGCCCTGAAGGCGGCGATCCTGCCATTCTCACACACCTCGATACCACGCGAAATGAGCGAACGCACAGATGGCCTCGCTCCCTTCCCGATGGGAAGACCGTGATTTTCACGATCGGGGGGAAGGATAGCCCCGATTATTATGAGGACGCATTGATCGGCGCGGTGAACGTCAAGACGGGTGATCGCAGTTTGCTCTTGAGGGGGGCAAGCAGGGCGGAATACGCTTCTGCGGGCTATCTTCTCTATTCACATTCTGGAAGCCTGTTCGCAGTCCGGTACAACCCTGGTCAGCCTCGGATTGAAGCTTCATCGTATACGGTCGTCAACAATCTTTCGGGTGATCAATTAACCGGTGCGATGAACTTCGCGATTTCCGCGAACGGAACACTTGTCTGGATACCGGGTCAGTCGCTCAGTGGGAATCGCGAGCTGTGCCTTGCCGACCTTGAAGGCCGGGTCAAGGCACTTCCTCTGCAACCAGGACATTACATGGAGCCGCGAATATCCCCTGATGGCACGAAGATTGCGTTCGTGATCGGAACCGGAAAGGACTACGACGTGTGGATTTACGATATCGCGAATAATACAACGAATCGATTTACGTTCGGCGGACAAAACCGGTCTCCCGTGTGGTCTCCGGATGGTAAACGCATTGCGTACGCGAATAATCCTTCCGAAAATACTTCCATCATCATCAGGCAGGCGGACGGGACCGGTACTGCTGAAGAAATACGTACGGAACAACGCACCTACGTCAATTGCTGGTCGCGTAATGGCTCAACCCTTGTTCTGACCGTTCCGGTTCCGGGCTCGGGGTGGGAACTTGACACCATGCAGTTGAATGGAGATCGGAAGTTGCGACAATGGCAGGTGACACGTACCTACGGCCTCCAGGGCAACCTATCTCCCGATGGCAGATGGATTTCGTACGTCGGCCGCGAGAGCGGGCTCGGGGTCGTCTATGTCCGGCCATTTCCGCATGGAGATGGAAAGTGGCAGGTCTCTGTGGGGGAAGCCCACGAAGCACGGTGGTCTCCGGATGGGAAAACTTTATACTACACAACCTCCCAGATGGTCAATGCGGTTTCAGTAGAGGGGAAGGGCTCTTTCGTCATCGGAAGATCGCGTATTGTGCTCCGGGATTATCCCTGGACCGCCATCGAAAGCAATTCCACATTTGACATATCGCCGGATGGTCAGCACATCCTTATCACAAAAGCAGTGGAGGGAGAATCCTCGCCCCATCAGATCAACGTTGTACTGAATTGGCTCGATCAGATCCAGAGGTCTGGAACGATCGTACAGTAGACGACGCATCGGACTAAGCTACTTCGCGCGTATCGGCATATCCGAATTGCATCGTAGTTTTGTCCCATTGATATTTTTCTCGCATGAATGACGGACGCATTTATTGTTGCATCACCGGAGTATAATGGCTCAATGCCTGGTAATTTAAAGAATACGATTGATTGGGTTTCAAGATATCGCCCGCAGCCATTCAACGAACATCACGCGTTGCTGATGTCGGCCTCTCCCTCGATGGCAGGAGGAAACCGTGCGCTCTGGGCTCTGCGGATTCCCTTCGAACATCTTGGGACAAGAGTTTTTCCCGATATGTTTTCACTGGCAATGGCGCACCAGGGCTTCACACCCGAAGGCAATATTGCCAACCCGACGCTGGCAAAACGGTTTGATGATACTATTGCAGCTTTTATGAGCCTGGTTGAGGCAGTGAGAAATTATCCATGCATGAAGAAAGCTTGGATAGAATTTTTGGGAGAGAAGCCCGACCCGGTCACCGAACGGGTTCAGTAGCCAGGCAGAACCCACCACAAGCGAATCTTCGTTACTTAGCCGGCGAAGAAGTTAACGCAACGTTTGCGCAGCTTCAACAAGCGGGGGCGGAGGCATTCTGAAATTTGAAGTGTAACCCTTCAAGGCAGAGTCGTCCCGCCGGAGCCGGGACGAAGATCGGCAGAGCGATCGGCCTTTGCTAAAATCTCTGCGATCCTCCGCGTTCTCGGCGTCTCTGCGATATAAAATATCATGAAATTAGGTTATCACACTGCCTGCTCAGCGATGCAACTCGTCTTCGTGGTGTCCCTGCTTCCCTGTAAACACGTGGTACGCGACGGCATGCCAGGCGTTATGTATGCCGATGGAAAAGACCGACAGTCTTTTCATCGAATGAGCACGAGCTTTTTCGTCTCCACCAGTGTCCCGGTGTGCAATCGATAGAAATACACTCCGCTCGACAGGCCTTCGGCGGTCCACCTTGCTTCATGATGTCCCGATGACAATCTCCCGTCCACAACCAGCGCGACTTCTCTGCCCAGCAAATCAACTATCCGGAGATCCGCAAAGCCTGAAACCGGCATATCGAACCCGATCACGGTGCTGGGATTGAAGGGGTTGGGGTAATTTTGTTCCAGCAAAAACTGTTTCGGGATTTCAATGTCATTGACCGAAGTCGTGACCCCGCCCGTTGTGGTGCGAAGGATGGCGGCTCCCGTCCCCACGACAGTTCCAGT
>DASYTP010000292.1:0-4169 GCA_036002145.1 Bacteroidota bacterium
GTCGAGATAAAATGTTCGTTCAGGTATTCGATAAAGGAAGTATCTCTTGCAACCTGTGCAGCAGACCTCTGCTTTGTAAACTTTCCGATCTCGCGAAACTCTTTCGCTTTCAGGAGCAAGCGCCGGGCGAGGACCAGCTTCGCCCGCGGCCCCGCCGCAGTTATCCGTCCGCAAAACTCGTGGCCAATGGTCACATGCTGCGCTGTCAGTTTCGACATCGTCGTCTTGAGTGAATCCTTGGAACCGTAAATGCCCACGTCAGTTCCGCAAATACCCCCCGCAACGACTCTGATTTGCACGTCGTTTGTCTTCTGAACGTCAGGAATCTCCGTCTCGACGAGAGCGAGTCCTTTTTGCCACGCTTTGTACATCTCAGGTTTTTGCTTTACCACTGCCTTCATCCAGGGATTCCTTCGTCACAAAGATTTAATCAGACGGACTGCGAACGAGCCGTCGATGTGATGCCGGTGCGGGAATGTTTCCACCCATCCATCAGCGCTCACCACCGAGCGATTCACGAACTTCGCGGCATCATCGATCGAAAACTCGGTGTGTTGTTGCAGGAACGACCTGATGACCATGCCGTTCTCTTCCGGCTCCATTGTGCAAGTGCTGTACACCAGTATACCCCCAGGCTTCACCATGTGTGCAGCCGTATCCAGCAATTGGATCTGTTGATGAGCGAGCCGGGGTATGTCGTCGGGATCACGTTTCCATTTGATATCGGGCTTTTTCCTCAGCACGCCGAGCCCGGAGCAGGGAGCATCCACCAGAACTTTCTCCGCCGGTTCAATTTGCAATTCTCTGACGTCGGCGACGACCGTCTCGACATTGTGAATCCCGAGCCGCTCGCAGCTCGTGGAGATGAGCTTGAGTTTACTCTCGTACTTGTCGACGGCAAGGATATGCCCTTCGTTTCTCATGAGCTCCGCGATGAACGTTGTCTTGCCGCCCGGTGCGGCACAAAGATCGACAACGCGCTCTCCCCCCTTTGGATCCAGAAGGAATACCGGGAGCGCCGCACTTTCGTCCTGAATGGAAAAGTACCCGCTCTGGAAGATGTTGAGCTGGGCAATACCTGCGAGACTCTTGACCTTCACAAAATAATCGATGAAGCTCGAGCCCTGATAATGCACGTGTTGTTTGTCGAGGAGCGCAAGGAACTCGCTCGGCTCGATCTTTATCTTGTTGACCCTGAGTGCAAGGCCGGGAATTTCATTGTTCGCGATAAGAAGTTTTTCCAGCTCCTCCCGCTCGAAGCGCGTCATCCACCGCTTGACCATCCAGAGGGGATGCGCGTAGTAGACGGAAAGGTACTGGGCGATGTCATCCTCCGGCTTGGGGTAGTGAATGTCGTTGATCGAGCGAATGATGTTTCTTAACACCCCATTTACCAGGCTCGCAGCCTTCTCGCCGCGAATCCGTTTGATGAATTCGACTGCCTCGTTTACCGACGCATAGTGTGGAACTTGCGTGAGAAATAGAATCTGGTAAAGTGCAACGCGGAGGGCATTGCGGACATTAACGTCGGATTTCGAAAAATTTCCGTGGGTAAAGCCGTTGAGAACCCAGTCCAGCCTCCCCTGCCAGCGGGTGACACCATGGACGATCTCCGCAAGAAGGCTCTTGTCGATGTCGGCGACTTCGGTCGAGCGCAGCTCTGCGTCGAGCAACTTGTCGAGGTACGAATCGGTCCTCTCGACGCGATTGAGGATTTTCACCGCCGTGCCGCGGGGTCCGGCATACAGTGTTCGCTGTTCCGGAGCCTGTACGATATGATTAGTGACCGGCTGCCCGTCGCTCATGTTCTGTCAGGTGGAAGACATTTCGATAGATCTTTTCGTACGCCGGGGTGAGCTCGACATCTCTCCGCGCCATCACCCTTCGGGCAGTTTCCAGGCTTTTTTCCAGGTCGTACTCCACGAGCTCACCCGGCTCCCCCCAGGAGAATGAAGGAATAAATTTTGGCGGAAAACCGGCACCGTAGACATTGCACGAAACCCCCGCGACCGTTCCCGAATTGAACATCGTATTGATACCCGTCTTTGAGTGGTCTCCCATGTACAATCCGACGAACTGTGATTCACTATCGACCTGGCTCCCATTGATGTACACCTTCACCGTCCCGTACGTATTCTTCAGATCGCTCGTGTTTGTGTCCGCGCCGATATTCACCCAGCTGCCCAGGTATGAGTGTCCAAGAAATCCGTCATGCTGCTTGTTGGAAAACCCTTGGATAACCGACGCCTCAACTTCCCCGCCTACTTTACAGTGAGCTCCGATCGAAGTCCCGTGATAAATCCTTGCTCCAGCCTTGATGATGGAATTATTCCCGATGAACGCGGGACCTTCGATGACTGCATTCGACATTACGGTGGCGCTGCTGCCGATGATTATCGGGCCGCGGGTGGCATCGAGTACCGCTCCCGGTTTGAGCACGGAGTCTTTGCCGATAACGACGTCTTTCTTGTTGAGGATGTGGATTCCGCTCAGTCCCCCTCCCGATTTGCGATGGAACTTTCGGCTCTTCTTCAACCTGACGAAATCTCTCTCAATCTCAACCGCCGTACAATTCACAAGTTCCCACGGGTAGCTGAAAACATCGGAGACAATCTCATCGGTTGGAAACCCGGCGAACGTCGTGGAGGAGACGACATCCGAAACAATCCCGGTCAGAACCCTCGCCAGATCTCTCCGTTTGATGAATGCCAGTACAATTTGTCCAGCCTGTACAAAACATGTTGACTCCCTCCTCTGGCGCCTCACGCAATCAATGATGCCCTGGTCGGGTATGAGCCGTCCGTTGATAAACCAGATATCGTCTTCCGGGAGCCGGTTCACCATCATGCGGTGAGATTCTCCCGCAAGGAGCTCGGATAACTGAGGGCGGACCTGGTAAACGCTGGTGGTGCCCGGAAATGATGAGGTGATTTTTTCACCAAGGCTCATGACACCGCAGCGCAACTCATACACGGGCCTGAAATATACGAGCGGCAGAAAATTCCTTGTGGCAGTATCTTCGAAAATGCAGATGTGCATAGGATTGGAGCAAAAAACGGAATCCCCTATGTGTGGGATTCCGTTTGTTCATCCGAAATGAATGAAGGTTACTGTTATGCCGTCGCAGGAGATGCCGGTGCTTCGGCCTTGTTCTTCGCGTATTTCCTGTTGAAGCGTTCGACACGGCCGGCGGAGTCGACGAGTTTCTGCTTGCCGGTAAAAAACGGATGGCACTTTGAACAGATTTCCACCTTGAGGCTTCCTACTGTTGAGCGGGTCTCAAAAGTGTTGCCGCAAATGCACGTGACAATTGCTTTTATGTAGTGGGGATGAATGTCTTTTTTCATTGAAAATCTCCATTTCGAGCTGAATTGATGTAACAATATACGGAGAATTCCGTTCTCCCGCAAGAAGGAGTGTAGCGTTGACTCTATCAGCTATCGCAGAATTTTAAGCATATGGGAACAACCCATGCGCGCTTCAGGCTACTCATTCACTCGCCCTATGAAATACCCCGCCTTCAGACGCTCACCCAATTCCTCAGCGGCGGCTTTCGCCTCTTCGCGTGTAGCAAACCTCCCTATCGACGCGCGAAACCATCCCTCAGACTCCGTTACCTCCGTGCGCTGGCCGGCTCGTTCCCATTTCGCAGCTACTGTGTCTGCCTTATCCTTCGATCTGAATCGTGCGACGAAAATTGTATACTTGCCGGTTTGCACAGGCGCCGTTGCCTGCTGTACAGTGTCTTGAATCGGCGGTAAAAGTCCGATAGCAGCGCTATCCAAAGTTTTTGCGGTTGAATCCACTCGTGTCGATTCGGCAGGCGGTGTTGTCTGGGGCGAAATCGATGGAAGGCTGTCGGGTTGTTTCGCAGCCTCCTGCATGACCGGTTCGGTGCGGGGCTGCTGCTGCTGGGTCGATTGCCTCTCAAGAATATCGGGAAAATAGATATAAGACGCCGCACCAGCAAGCGCAAGGATGACCAAAACAACGGCCACGATTTTCCAGTTACTCTTCTTCAATCCACCAGGTTCATGGAGAACCGGGTCCTGTTGCTTCTGTACCCCTTCATCGCCGTCCTCTTTGAAGTTTAATGGCATAGAATTTCAGTCATGAGAGCGTAACCGTAGATAACTATCTTCCTCCATCAGGTCTTCTCGCCTTCACCT
>DASYTP010000293.1:0-8340 GCA_036002145.1 Bacteroidota bacterium
ACTTCGCTCGTTCTGCCGCCCCGGATATGAATGCCGCCGCCGGCATCAAGCGTAATGCCCGATTGTAATGACAGCACCTCTGAAATTTCGGAGACCGGAAGCGTTTTGATCTGTCCTGCGTCGACCCGGGCCTCGGACGATGTCAGATCCTTCTTGACGACCGGCCTCTCGGCAATGATGACAACCTCTTTTCCGAGTTCAAGGACCGTCGATTCCAGCTGAAAGTCGATCGTCGTCGTCAAGTCCACCGACACGTTCACTCCTGTCACTGTTTTTTTCGTGTACCCGATTGCAGATGCCACGAGCGTGTATTTTCCCGGAGGGGCGTTGAGGATCAGGTACGATCCGTCCGTACTCGACGACGCGCCGAGAGGTTTTCCCCCTATAATAACGTTTACCCCGACAAGCGGCTCACCCGATTGTGCATCCTTCACCGTTCCGGTAATCTTGCCGGTGGTTCCCGAAAACGCAACAGCAGAGCATAGGAACGATAATACTACGACAACCTTGGTTTTTTTGTTCATGACGGACCCTCTTGAAGATGAAATTCCAAATGTTACACACAAACAGAAACAGGTCGCTCTTGCCGGAGCTTGTAAACGTTATGTTATGGGACAACTACAAACAGGTCGTCCCTACGGGCCTTCCCGATTCTTGATTTGCGGAGACAGCCCCGTTAGGGGCAACCTGTTTGTAGAACCCAGCAGACTAAACCAGCCAGTAGCTCCATCGGAGCGGCCTGTAATCCGGGCCGGGTATCTGAAAGACCACCTTCGGTCAGTTTTGCGGAGCATCTATGAGCCATCAAATTAATTGATAGTTATGTTCGCCAGGAGCTCTTCATCCACCACCACCCTGCTATTATTTCGAAGTTGTCCCACCGCCTGTTTGAATGTTTCTTGTTTTCGTAAGAACGATATGTCTGCGACAATGTCGTTGCGGCATTCATCGAAAGATTTCGTTCTGGCCGGGCGTTTCGCAAGTATCTTGAAGATGCCGTAATACGGATCGACCCAAAGTGGACCGAGCACCTGTCCCACCTCCGCGGCAAAAATCGTGTCACCCCATATCCCGTACACGGATTTCGCGCCGAAGCCCAGCTCTCCCCCACGCCTGGCGGCCCATAACCGTATCGAATGTTTTCGGGCCAGCGTACTGAAGTTCGCCCCAATGCGGATCCGGCGCATTAACCCGGCCGCTTCCTTTTCGCTTCGCACGAGTATTTCTCCGGTGTTCACCTCGGGGTCGAGAACGTATTCATTCTTTTTCTCTTCATAATGTTTTCGTAATAGTGCCTCATCCCAGCCATGCCGTCCGACGGTGTCCTCGACGGAGGTTTTCCACGCGTTGAGGCGCAATTCCATCTCTTGCCGCCGGATGTTCTCCTGGACGGTCGAATCTTTTTCGATCTCCGATTCTGCCGCTCGCCGGAGGTTCACATCACGAACGAGTACCCCGGTGATAAACTCTTTTACATCCTCCGCAGACTTCACCCGTTTTCGCTGGCGCTCGCTCGTCTGTTGCAGTCGCTTCAAACTTTCCCCGATGGTCCAGGATTGATGATCGAACGATACCAATGGTTTCGCCGTGATGTCGGCGATGCGCGTCTCGCGTTGAAGAGGCACGTCGCCATGTTCCAGAAGGAGTTTCCAGTTGGCGTACATTTCATTCACGGACTGCTCATTAAACTTTGGAGACAGGTCGTTCCTTATCCTGCCGGCTGCAATACTCAAGATGTCGACGACTTTTCGTTTTTGAATCGCGCCTGCAAGCTTTTCTTTCACCTTCGCAAAATCGGTTTCCGAGGCGAGGGGTTGTTGGACCCGGTTTTCCACCTTTACGATGGCGTAACCCATCCGCAGCTTGACCGGTTCCGATAATGCCCCGACAGGGAGCGAGAAGGCCAGTTGTTCCAATGCCGGCTCCATTTCTCCCCATCCGAAATACCTTAAATCGCCGCCGTTGTTCGCAAGCCCGGGATCCTGAAACACGACCTTTGCAAGGGCATCGAACGTCGCACCATCCTCCAGTCTTTCTTTCAGCGCCCAGGCGCTGTCTTCGGTCGGTGCATACACATATCGCGCGTGCACCCTTGTATTGTACGACCGAAATTCCTTCTTCAGCTCATCATCGCTGATCGACATCGTATCAAGCGTGATACGTTTTGCATACTCAAGGAGAATCGTCTGTCTCCGGAATTCCTCCATGCGTTTCACCAGGTCCGGATCCCGATCGAGCTTCTGTTTCTTCACATCGTCGAGGATGATATGCTCATTGACCATATTGTCCAGTATTTGTTTTCGGAGGAGGATGTTGTCTCTTCCGCCTGTCGCCGCAAGATATGCCTTGTATCTTTCCGCGAACTCTTGCGCCGAAATCTTCGTATCGAGCACCTCCGCAACGTACTTCTCTCCGCTGTTCCTGCACACGATCAACAAGATGCATCCCGCCAGCATCAACCCGCTGATGACATACCGGAACGGCATCACTCCTTCGTTGCTTCAAGAACGGCGCCCGACATGGGGGAAAGAGTCATCCGCACGCTCTTCCCGGAGCTTAATATCTCCTGTTCGCCCCAGAGGTTTGTCCAGTGCATGTTTTGTAACTCACCAGGCAGTGGCAGATCGATTTCTGCATTTGCCGATGAGTTGTTGATCACGGTAACAACGTATTGAGAGTTCGTCGAGCGCAAGAAACCATAACAGTTTGTTCGATCGTCTGCCAGCAATGTTGTGAAGGCACCGGTCGAGAGCGCAGGGTGTTCTCTCCGGAGCCGGATGAGGTCTTTGTAGGACTTGAACAGGTCTGCATTGAACGTATTCTTATCGGCCGGGCGCTGCTTTCCGAAAGGATGGCTCTTCTCATCATCGAACTTCACGTCAGCCCACAACATCGGTTTGCGCTCGTCCGGATCGTCGCCGCCCCACATGCCGGCCTCGTCGCCGTAGTAGATCATCGGCCCGCCGGGATATGTCATCTGAAAAAGCGCAATGAGTTTTTGGATTTGAATCTCGCCGGCATTCGGCTTCCGGATGATATAGTCCGGGTTATCGTGGAGGCCGACATTATGATCGTAGAGCAGGTCGGGATTGACGATGCGAGAACCGATCCTGTCCGTGTCGTGACTGTCGACGAGGTTCATCTCCACCGAGGTTGCATCCGGGCGGTAATCGTTGCGGAGTACGGCAAGGCGTTTGTCGAATTCTGAAACCGTTATGTTCTTTTTCTCATCCACAAAAAAACGGCAAACCTCTCGTGCCAGGCGATAGTTCATGACGGCATCGAATGCATCTCCCTGAAGCCACGGGGAGGCGTTGAACATTTTATCGTTCTTCCAGTCCTCCCACCAGACTTCTCCGGTGATGTAGCCGTCGGGGTTGATGTCGCGGACCCACGTGCGGAATTCCTTCCAGAAATCCAGTGAGACCATATCCGCAACGTCGAGCCTCCATCCGTCGATTCCGTCGGATGGGTCGCCGTTGCCGTCGGGATCCATCCAGCGTTTCACAACGGCATGGAGATGATCGCGTACCGGCTGCGGGAAGCCATCCCCGTCTTCGCGTAGCTCTGGAAGTTCCTTCACTCCGAACCAGCCGGCGTAATCAAATTCGTTTTCCGGCGTTGCAGGATCGTCCCACGTTGGTATGGTGAACCAGTCCTTGAATTTCGAGTTTTGCTGGTTCTTCTTCACATCTTCAAATGCCCAGAACGTCATGCCGACGTGGTTAAAGACGCCATCGATGATGATTTTCATGCTGCGACGATGCGCCTCCTCAACAAGTTTCAAAAACAGCTTGTCTGCGGATGTCCATTTCCACGTGGATGGACCGGCAGGATCCTCCTGGGCCCACGCCGCCCTGTCGCCTTGAGGATCCGGGCCGAAGTTATTATCGATGTGGTGATACATCGTCGCGTCGTACTTATGGAGCGAGGGAGATTCGAAGAGGGGGTTAAAGTAGAGGGCGTTGACTCCCAGGTCGGCGAGGTAATCGAGCTTATCGATGACTCCCTGGAGATCGCCGCCATATCTTCGCCGTTGAACGAAATGATAAAAGCCTTTCTCGTCGGAAGTCTCCCATGGCTGAGGCAGATACCAATCAGAGCTCCAGGGAGAAATGTGCCACTCACCCGGGGGTTCGTGCGGCCAGCTGCCGGCGAGATCTTCGACGCGTGGATCATTGGAAGAGTCGCCGTTGCGGAATCGTTCGGGAAAGATTTGATACCAGACGGCTTCTTTCGCCCAGGAAGGTACGCGGGAGTAACGATCCGGCTTCTCCTGTCCCGAGACAGAAAGTGAAGCAAGGAGAGTTATCACCATTAGACGATGCGGCACCGGAGGCTTTCTCAGTACAGGTTGGAATTTCACAAAAGTAGAAATTTAAATGGGGAAAGTCAAGCATCTGAACGGAAGGCAAAGGTAGTGTTTCTTGACCTATTCTTTTGCCAGGGTTTTGATCAACGCCGATCATCCTCTCGCCGGTCGGCTTTTTCATGCACCCCATTCCACCGTATGCAGTGTCGAGAATCTCTACACTCCCGACGAAGTCGAGGCTCGTCTTCGACGGCTGACGACCTCCGGCGGTGAACCGTCAACTACGATTCCCAGACTCCAGCACTATTCAGATCCCGCCAAAAGCAGTCCCGCAAGGCGGGATCATTCCAACATTAATCCCGTCTCCGGCGAGATTAGTTGGAATGGCATTTGAGATTCCCCCCCCAAGTGCGTATATTGACACTATCTCAAACCGGTAATATCACAAGGTCTATGGCCCAGGTTCGCTTAGAACACGTCACGAAACGCTTCGATTCCAAGGCTGTCGTTGTCAAGGATGTCAGCATCAACATCAACGACAAGGAATTCGTTGTGCTTGTCGGACCGTCCGGTTGCGGCAAATCTACAACGCTGCGGATGATCGCCGGACTCGAAGAGATTTCGGAGGGGAGCATTTACATCGATGAGTGTGTCGTGAACGACGTCCCTCCGAAAGACCGCGACATCGCGATGGTGTTCCAGAATTACGCGCTCTATCCACACATGACGGTATTCGAGAATCTCGCCTTCAGTCTGAAGATGCGGAAGTATCCGAAGGACGACATCAGGCGACGCGTTAGCGAGGCGGCGGAAATCCTCGGGATCAACGAGATGCTCGACCGCAAACCCAAAGCGCTCTCCGGCGGGCAGCGCCAGCGTGTAGCGCTCGGCAGGGCGATCGTGCGGCGACCGAAGGTGTTTCTCTTCGACGAGCCGCTGAGCAACCTCGACGCAAACCTGCGCGTGCAGATGCGCACCGAGATCTCACGCCTCCACCGGCAGCTTGCCACCACGATGATCTACGTGACGCACGACCAGATCGAGGCGATGTCGATGGGAGACCGGATCGTCGTGATGGAGAAGGGCATCGTCCAGCAGATGGATGCGCCCCTGACAATATATAATTCTCCCGTGAACCGGTTCGTGGCAGGCTTCATCGGCAGCCCGACGATGAATTTCTTCGAAGGCAAATTTACCGATGGGGGCGCGCTCGCGTTCGAACAATCGCCGGGAGGGTTCAGGCTCCCCGTTGCGAAGAGCCGTGCATCGCGGCTCGCTTCGCGCGTCGACCAGCCGGTTACCGTAGGAATCCGTCCCGAGCACATCGCGGCAAGATCACAGGGAGACGCCTACCAGCGCGTGAGCGCCAGGATCGAGGTCACGGAGCCGGTCGGCAACGAGATCTTCGTTTATTTTATGCTCGATAACTCATCAGAAAAATTCGTCTCGCGTATCCCGGCAGACATTCAGCCGGAGGTGGGGAAATCATTCGACTTATTCTTCGACACAACGAAGCTGCACTTCTTCGATAAGACTACGGGAGCCTCAATTTAGAAAATCCTAAGTCCCGCGGAGCGGGATGGCGCCAGAGGCGCTCACACGAATCTCGAAATTCTAAACAAATCCCAAATTCAAATTCTCAAATTTCAAAACTCCAGCGTGGTTAGGGCAGTGTTAGTTTTTTGTTCCGCAGACACGAACAGATTTGTTTAGAATTTTTGGCTTAGAGTTTCGATATTAGGATTTCGGATTTCATAACTCAAACCGTAATCCTTCGTAACGGCACTCCCATTAAGATAATTTGACTCCCTTGTTCCATAGATCCCTATATCACTGCCCAATCATCATCCTTATGCTCCTCAATGTCATACCCGTTCTTCCGCAACGCTCGAAGGCGCAGTGGCGCGCGATTGGCCCGATCGATTCTCTCGAGCGGGTGCCGGATGGGGTAGTGGTGAGCGCGGCGCCTGCCAAAGTACATCTGAGCGTCCTGGCTCCAGACGTCATACGTATCCGGATGTCGAAGACCGGCACATTCCTGCCTGATAGCTCGTGGGCAGTCGTCGGAAGGGTCGCCGGCGGCAAGACAACGTTCGACGTCAGGGAAACGAAAGAAAAGATCGAAGTAACCACATCGGCCCTCACCGTGAGCATCCAGCGGTCGCCGTGCAGGATCGCCTTCTATAATAGAGAGGGCACGCTCATTAATAAGGATGAGCCGTCGAAGGGAATGGGCTGGTCCGGGAGCGAGATCGCGGTCTGGAAGTCGATGCCGGAGGACGAACAGTATTTTGGATTCGGCGAGAAAGCCGGCTCGCTCAATCGCAAGTGGAAGTCGATGTCGAACTGGAACTCCGACATCCCCGGGTACCACGCGGATACCGACCCGCTCTACGAGACAATTCCGTTCTTCTACGGCATCAGGAACGGCATGACATACGGCATCTTTTTCGACAACACATACTTCTCCTACTTCAACATGGGGAAAGAACACCCCGAACAGTATTCATTCGGTGCGATCGACGGCGAGATGAATTATTATTTTATTTACGGGCCGACCCCGAAAGATGTCCTTCGGAAATTTTCCTCGCTCGTCGGCACGATGCCGCTTCCGCCGAAATGGGCGATCGCCTACCAGCAGTGCCGCTACAGCTACTATCCCGAGAAAAAAGTGCGGGCGATTGCAGAGAATTTCAGATCGAGGAACATCCCGTGCGACGTGATCTACCTCGATATCCATTACATGGATGAGTACCGGTGTTTTACCTGGGACACGACCCGCTTTGCAAAACCGAAAAAAATGCTGAGCGATCTCGCGAAAGACGGTTTCAAAACAGTCGTCATCATCGACCCTGGGATCAAGGAGGAGAAAGGTTATTTCGCGTACGATGAGGGAGTGCAGGGAGATCACTTTGTGAAATATCCTGACGGCAGGCTCTTCATCGGCAAAGTATGGCCCGGCATGTGCGCATTTCCGGATTTTACGAAAAAGGAGACCCGCGCGTGGTGGGGATCGCTGTACAAAGGATTGATCGATGCAGGCATCAGGGGATTCTGGAACGATATGAACGAGCCGGCAGTCTTCGACGTGCCGCAGAAAACGATGGACGTATCCGTCATCCATGATGATAACGGTATGAAGACCGCTCACCGCAAGAGTCACAACGTTTACGGTATGCAGATGGCCCGCGGGACGTTCGAAGGTAATCTTGCGCTTCGTCCGGATGAGCGTCCGTTCGTGCTGACCCGTGCGAGCTACGCGGGCGGCAACCGGTATGCCGCAGCATGGACCGGCGATAATATCAGCAGCTGGGAACACCTCGAGCTTGCGATCCCGATGTGCCTGAACCTCAGCATCTCGGGTCAGCCCTTCGTCGGCACCGATATCGGCGGGTTCGTCGGGAGTCCCAGCGGCGAGCTGTATGCACGGTGGCTGCAGCTCGGCGTCTTCACACCGCTGATGAGGACGCATACGGTTTTCGGCAGCGCCGATCAGGAACCATGGTCGTACGGCAAGAAATTCGAAGCGATCAATCGGAAGTCGATCGAGCTGCGATATAAGTTGTTGCCCTACATCTATACGCAGTTTTATCTTGCATCGCAAACGGGTATCCCCATGATGCGGCCGATCTTTTTCGATTATCCCGATGATCGTGACACGTACTGGAACGAGAGGGAATTCCTCTTCGGCGACGCATTGCTTGTCGCTCCTGTCGTCACTCCGGGAGATATAACGCGGAGCGTGCGGTTGCCCGGGGGAACCTGGTACGATTACTGGACCGGCAAGAAATATGCCGGACCCAACTACGTGACTGTCGACGCGCCGATCGACCGCATCCCGGTCTTTGTGAAGGCAGGAGCGATCATTCCGGCACAGCAAATCGTCCAGTACTCGGATCAAGCCCCGGTGGATCCGTTGACGGTAGAGGTCTATCCGAATCGAAAATCCTCGACGGTCTTGTATGAAGATGACGGCAAATCGTTCGATTATCGCGAGGGCAAGTATTGTCTTCGAACGCTTTCAATCG
>DASYTP010000294.1:0-6016 GCA_036002145.1 Bacteroidota bacterium
TTTGTATCTCAACAATTTCGATGCATTGAAAAGTGTGTTGGAAGAACACGATGATGTTGCTGAGCCGCTAGCGATTGGATTGGGACTTGCGATTGCATTCACACAGGTAGCCGCGCCGGAGAAGATTCTCCAAGCACTCGATCAGTTTCCTGATTCTCACCGCATGCATTTGATACGCGGTGTTGGGATAGCACTGCAGGTTCATGCGAACAATGACCCAGAATGCAAGCTTAATATAGAGAGGACCACCAAGGGCGAGATGCGAGAGTGGTATGAAGGTGCGTGGCAAGCTTCTGATGACGCGGGGAATGGGGAAGAGTGGTATCCGGAGTATCATGAGCTCACCAGGACGAGTGTGGAGAAGGTGGAAAATGCGACGGCGAAGTGAGATCTCCAAAAGCATAGCGATCATTGGAATGGCTTGTCGGTACCCCGACGCAGAGAGTCCCGAACAACTCTGGGAAAACATCCTCGCGCAGCGGCGGGCCTTTCGACGGATCCCCGATGAACGGCTACCTTTGCAAGATTACTACTCGGCAGATCGGTCGGAGCCGGACAAGACGTACTCGGCCTACGCGGCGCTCATCCATGAATTTGAGTTCGACCGAATGCGATACAGGATCGCCGGAACGACGTTCCGCGCGACCGACATAGCCCAATGGCTCGCGCTGCAGGTAGCTTCAGACGCTCTCGCCGACGCGGGATACAAGGACGGTACAGGCGTCCCCAAAGATTCCACGGGCGTCATCCTCGGCAACACCCTCACCGGAGAAGTATCACGCGCGAATACGCTCAGGCTTCGATGGCCCTATGTCGGAAAAATTCTGACAAAAACACTGACCCGCCTCGGCCTCCCGCAAGAACAACAGGCTGTCGTTCTTAAAGAAGCTGAAGAACGCTTCAAATCTGCTTTTCCACCTGTCAATCACGAGAATCTCGCTGGCGGTTTATCCAATACTATTCCCGGGAGAATCTGCAACCATTTTGATCTTCACGGCGGGGGATACACCATCGATGGGGCCTGTGCTGCATCGCTTCTTGCCGTGACGACTGCATGCTCTCAATTGGTTTCGCGCGATCTCGATCTCGCGATCGCTGGCGGGGTCGATATCAGTCTCGATCCGTTCGAGCTCGTGGGCTTCGCCAAGATGGGTGCGATTGCCGAAAGAGAAATGTTTGTCTATGACGAACGCTCATCCGGATTTCTGCCCGGGGAAGGTTGCGGCCTTATCGTGCTGAAACGACTCGAAGATGCGGTGAACGATGGAAATCGAATCTATGCCGTAATCCGCGGGTGGGGAGTGTCTTCCGATGGGCAAGGGGGCCTGACGACACCGTCGACGAGCGGTCAAGCGTTGGCCGTTCGTCGTGCTTACGGACGCGCCGGCTACGGAATCGAGACGGTCTGTCTCATAGAAGGCCACGGCACGGGTACAACCGTTGGAGATAAGATTGAACTCGGAGCACTCGGAAGCCTGCTGGCTGAGTCAACGCCATCTTCAGGGCTCGCCGGACCATCGGTCGGAATTGGTTCGATCAAGGCAAATATCGGTCATACAAAGGCCGCTGCCGGCATTGCAGGGTTACTGAAGACCGCGCTCGCCCTTCACAATCAGATTTTGCCGCCGATGCCCGGGTGTCAAAAACCGTACAAGGCATTTCACGAAGAAGCCCACCGGCTTTATCCGCTCAGGAAAGCCCGGCTCTGGGATCCTCAGCGACCACTGCGGGCAGGCGTAAGCGCGTTTGGCTTCGGCGGGATCAATACGCACATCGCCCTGGAGTCGATTGAGACGGAGCGCCGTTCCGAATTCGCAATGGAGCAGCGTCGACTGATCGCCAGCAATCAAGATTGTGAACTTTTCGTGTTCTCTGCCGGAAGAAGCGAGGATTTGCGATCGTTGCTTGAAAAAGTATCCAGCGTCGCTCCCCGAATCAGTCAGGCGGAGATGGCCGACTTGGCGACAGAACTTGCGGCGCAGCCCGCGTCTCGGGAGCTCCGGGCGGCAATTGTGGCCTCGCGTCCCGATGAGCTTCACAGAAAACTCGAGCGGCTTCGCGCGATCCTGGACAACAATGACACCGCACATCAGTTCAGTCATATCGATGAGAAGGAAAAGATTTTCATTACCCGTGGCATGAACCCTCCCAGGATCGGGTTTCTCTACCCCGGACAAGGGGTACAACAAATCAATATGACGCTCTCATGGGGTGAAAGGCACAATGACTTGCAAGATCTCATGAGGACAGCCGATGAGGTTGTCGGGAAGATTGAAGGATCAAAACTCTCCGAGTATATGTTCCGTCATCTTGATCAGTGCGTTCCCTCCCAACGAGACGAGTGGGCGCAGCTACTTACTCGAACACAAATTGCGCAACCTGCAATTGTGGCGGCATCGGTCAGCACTACCAAAGTTCTTGAACGTCTGGGGATTTATCCTTCACTCGCAATCGGATACAGCCTCGGGGAATGGACGGCAATCTGGTGTGCCGGTATGCTGTCCGATGAGGATGTATTCCGTTGTGTCGCCGCCCGCGGACGTGCAATGGCGGCCAGAGGGGACATCAAAGGGACGATGGCTACCATCGCTGGCCCTGCGGCTGAAGTTCAAGAACTCCTCGACGGCGTCAATGGTTACGTAGTGATTTCCGGCTTCAACTCTCCTAAGCAAGTGGTCATCTCCGGCGAGGCTGGAGCGGTGTATGACGCAATTGCTGAATGCCGAAAGAGAGGATTTGCCGCTATTCCACTGCGGGTTTCGAATGCCTTCCACTCCGCCCTTGTTTCCCATTCTGCGGAAGTACTCCGGAAAGAACTCGAAACGGTTCGTGTCAGCGATCCAAAATTTCCGGTTGTCTCCACGATTACTGGCGAAGGAGTGCAGGCCGGTGAAATTCGTGAATTGCTTTGCAGGCAAATACTCGAGCCCGTGAGATTCATGGATGCAGTGCAGCACGCCCGGGAATACGGAATCGACGTCTTCGTTGAGGTCGGCCCCGGTCGCTCCCTCGGAAGTATCATTTCTGATGTCGACGTGAGCTGTGCTCGGATGGTGCTTTGCACCGACGACGAGGGGGGAACATCCTTCCAGTCGATGAATGCGACCATCGGTTGTCTCTTTGCGATGGGCGTCGAAGTCATAATCGACCGATGGTTCGAAGCTCGGTTCACTCGACCGTTCAACCTCGATTATCACCCTCGGTTTATCCAGAACCCATGTGAGTCCGACATTCATGATCGACCGGAGGCCGTCGCCGATCGATTGCTGTCGCAGGTCGCTGTTCATTCGGAGACGCCAAGGCGTGAATCAAGGTTGGAGGGGAAAACGCCATCGAAGGAAGCCGGTGTGCTGCATGATGGCGCGCCTGCGATCGGACCTGCCAATTTCAATTCCATTCTGAATGCGGTGCTCGAAATCGCGTCACAGATTACGGAATATCCGCGCGATTCCATCCAGCCTGAACATTTGTTGCTCCGTGATCTCAATCTTAATTCGATCGCCTCCGCCCAGCTTGTCGCTGAAGTTGCACGGCGGATAGGCATACCCCGTCCTGCCGATGTGACCGAGTATTCAACCGCCTCTCTCAGCGAGGTGGCGACAACGCTGTTCGAATTAGCGTCGACGAAAGGTACAACCGATCAACAACGGAGCGCGCCGCCAGACGGGATCTCCTCCTGGGTATGGTCCTTCACAGTGGAGATGCGAGAACAACTTCCGCCAGCGGGACCGATAGTCAATTTGAGGGATGGACAGCGATGCCTGATCGTCAGCGGCGATCAGCATCCGTTCACCGCTGCCTTCGTCGATCGCCTGCAGTCGCAGGGAATTGAGCTCGACTTTTGGGATGGACAATCGGCTGAAGAGTATTTTACCTCATTGAGCGTACTCGGCAAACGCGTTGACGGTATCGTCCTCGTCCTGCCTCATCCTGGAGCGCATCACGAATCGAAAACCGTCGATTTACTTATGAATAGTGCAAAGCAGATCGGCCAATTGGTGACGGAACAGAAACTGCAGGAGCTCTTCGTCGGCCTGGTGCAGTTCGGGGGTGGGATGTACGGGAGAGCCCGCCCCTCCGCGGCATTCGGGGGCGACGGGAATGTGCCGCAACAAGTTGAGAACTCCTGCGGATCGGGAGTGATGAAGAGCTTATATCTGGAGTTGAACTTTTCATCAATGTGTATTATCGATTTTTCGCCTGACATCGCTTTTCCGGCGGCGGCGAGCACAGCCGTGACAGAATTCCAGCGTGCGACGGGTTTTGTGGAGGTAGGCTATACATCAGACGGAACGCGACGAGTTCCTGTCATGATGCCGATGCGGTATGAACAATCGAGCGTCCCAGGCCTCACAGCTGACGACGTCTTGCTTGTCACCGGCGGTGGACGCGGCATCGCCGTCGATAGTGCGTTGGCAATCGCGCGCAACTGCGGTTGCAAAGTCGCCCTGCTCGGTAGAACCAGGCCGGATGCCGATAATACCTCCGCTCCCGTTGAAGAATTGCGTGCGACGTTGGAACGGTTTCGAGAGGCCCAGTGCGTGTGCCGCTACGACGCTTGCGATGTTACCGATCCCGCATCGGTTCGAAAGACGATGGCATCGATCAATGCACACTTCGGAAAGATCACGGCCGTACTTCACGCCGCAGGGACGAATATCCCCCAGGCTGCACGCAATCTTTCGCAGGATGCCATCGGAAAGATTCTGGCGCCGAAACTTCAGGGCACGACAAACCTGCTCCATGCACTCGAGAATAATCCACTCAAGATATTTATCGCCTTCGGATCGATAATCGCTCAGACGGGGATGCGCGGGGAATGCGCCTATGCGTTCGCGAACGAGTGGATGAATCTCACACTCCTCGAGCGGCAAGCCGCACTGCCAGCAGTGCGCTTCCTTAGCCTGAATTGGTCTGTGTGGTCGGGCTCCGGCATGGGAGAACGGCTGGGGAGCATCGACGCGCTGGTTCGGGAAGGAATTACTCCGATTGAGGCAAATGAAGGTGTCAAAGAATTGTTGCTACTGATGCGATGTCAGGTCCCCACATCCGAAATTCTCATCACCGGACGGTTGGGGGAACTTCCGACAAGGACGTTCGGTGAACAACAACTTCCGCTTTTACGATTTCTCGAACAACCCAAAATTCATTATCCCGGCATCGAGTTGATTGTTGACTGCGAACTTTCTGCCGAAGGGGACTCGTATCTTAAGGATCATCTTTTTGCCCGGCGCGAAGAGTCTCAACGCGGAATGCAACTCTTTCCTGCGGTGATGGGGATGGAAGCTATGGTGCAGGCGGCCTCCGTCCTCGCTGGCAGGAGTGAGTGTCCCATACTCGAGGATCTTGAGTTTAGCCGTCCCATCATGGTTCCCCCGGGGGGCCGGACGATCATCCGGATAATCGCACAGCGCTCGAAAGAGAATAGGAACGTGGTCGACGTCGCGATCCGGAGCGAGGAGTCGAAGTTTTCAATGAACCATTTCCGCGGGCGATGTGTTTTTGATGACGCCCCCAAAGAAGCGGGAGAAGGCGAACTGCCCGCGATCCCTGGTCAACTCTTGCCTCTCAATCCGAAAACAGAGTTGTACGGTGGTTTGTTGTTCCAGGGCCCGATGTTCCAACATCTCGCCGGATACCGTGACCTAACTGCCAGCTCCTGTCTGGCGGAGATCGAGTCTGGTGCTCCGGCGCCGGTGTTTGGACGATATTTGCCGCAGACTCTGTTAACCGGAAATCCAACTGTCAGGGATGTCTTTCTTCATGCGATCCAGCCTTGCGTACCACACAAAGTCATCCTACCGATCGCGATCGAGAAGATCTATTGCTTTAAGGCTCTTGACAATTTAAGCCGACTCTACCTTCATGCTGTTGAGCGGCAGAGAACGGAGACAGAGTTTATTTACGATCTGGTGGTCTTCTCTCCGGAGGGAGTGGTGGTTGAAATTCTTCAAGGTTTCCGGTGCAAGGTCATAGGAACCAGCGAGTTTCCAACGGACGGGAAATCGGAAGGCAT
>DASYTP010000295.1:0-7788 GCA_036002145.1 Bacteroidota bacterium
AAGTACACTTGCAACTTACCAAAGATTGGAGGGAAAGTCAAGGAGGTTGTATTCCCTCAACCATTTCACTATATTTTTGTCATGGAAATTTCCACCGATGGAACGGCGAATCTAAAGCTCAATACTGCTATTGTCAGGAAACTGTTGGTCGATTTCATCCGTGATGAAACCGGGAACGCAGGCTTTTCGAAAGGGGTCGTTGGGGTATCTGGTGGCGTTGACTCTGCGCTCGTGGCGTACCTTGCGGTCGAAGCCCTCGGGAAAGAGAACGTCCTCGCCGTCATGATGCCGTACAGAACGAGCAGTCCGGATAGCATAGCGGATGCGGAGCTCGTCATAAGTTTGCTCGGCATGAGGCGGGAAAAAGTCGATATCAGCCCGATGGTTGATGGATTTCTCGATCGCAACGGTGAAACGAGCAATCTCCGCAAAGGAAACATTATGGCCCGCGTGCGCATGATCGCGTTGTACGACCTTTCCGCGCGTGAGAATGGGCTCGTTATCGGGACGAGCAACAAAACCGAAATCATGCTGGGCTATGGAACGCAGCATGGCGATACTGCCTGTGCGATCAACCCCATCGGAGATCTCTACAAGATGCAGGTCTGGCATCTCGCAGAATCTCTGGGCGTCCCGAAGAACATCGTGGAGAAGAAGCCCACTGCCGATCTCTGGGTCGGGCAAACCGACGAAGGGGAACTTGGCTTTTCCTATAAATTGGTGGATCAACTCCTGTATTATATGATCGACGAGCGCCGGACTGAGGCAGAGCTGATGGAGCGGGGCTTCGAAAAATATTTTATCGAGAAAGTGAAACGCATGGTGCAGAGGAACCAATTCAAGCGCCGCCCACCGGTGATCGCGAAAGTTTCCCACCGTACCGTCAACATTGATTTTCGCTACCCACGGGACTGGGGAATCTGAGTTCGCCGATGAGTGAGCAGGTTCAACCCGGCACTCTCTACATCGTGGCCACCCCGATCGGCAATCTTGAGGACATTACAGTTCGCGCCTTGAAGGTACTATCGGTCGTCGATCTTATCGCTGCCGAAGACACCCGCAAAACAAGAATTCTGCTACATCGCTATGACATTTCCAGGCCGCTGGTCAGCTATTACAGCTACAACGAGACGCGCCGTATCCCCGAGCTGATCGCAAAGCTGAAATCAGGCCTCTCGATAGCCGTTGTTTCCGATGCGGGAACACCCGGAATATCCGACCCGGCGTTCAGGTTTATTCGCTCGGCGTTGGACGAGCTTCTTCCAGTGGTCGCTATCCCGGGACCCACAGCATTCCTGCCTGCACTTATTACCAGCGGCTTGAGGCTTGACCGGTTTGTCTATGAGGGCTTTCTTCCGACAAAAAAAGGAAGAAAGACCTTGCTGCAACAACTGAGCTCCGAGGAGCGAACGATCGTACTGTATGAATCACCCCATCGTCTCCTGAGAACGCTCGACGATTTGTTCGAGACTTTCGGCGACAGGCAGGTATCGGTCTCGCGAGAACTGACCAAGAAGTTTGAAGAAATAGTAAGGGGGAAATTGTCATTTGTCATTCAACACTGGAGGAAACAGACCATCCGGGGGGAATTCGTACTTGTTGTCGAGGGGTCATCGAATTCTGACGACAGCAGTCAATAGACACATGTCAAAGTAGGGACAGATTGTCTGACTGCCTCGCCGCGAACCTCATTCGTCTGCCAAAACGCCGAATTGCAACTGTAGGATTTGGATGAGATCGCGTCAGGGGCACTGTTTTTTGCAGTAAATTGAATCGGTATGTTGGCACGCGATTTGATAGTAAGGGTACAGATACTATCTCGATAGCAATACGTCAGATCGCGCAAACGTGGCCAGTCAAGTTGCTAATGTCCCTAAATTTAGCTATATTTGAACATCCAAAACGGAGTGATTCCACTCCATATCTTCATGCTTTTCACGAGTTTCGATAATCCCGTAATCCATTCATCATGAATTCTTAAAGGAGAACTATCTATGAAAATCAATCCATTAGGTGACCGCATCGTGATCAAACCTTCAGCGGCAGAAGAAAAGACAAAGGGCGGGATCATTCTCCCCGATACGGCAAAAGAAAAACCCGTGGTGGGCGAGATTGTTGCGGCAGGTCCCGGAAGAAGATCCGATGAAGGGAAGATTGTTTCGCTTGACCTAAAAGTCGGCGACAAAGTTCTCTACGGAAAATACTCCGGCACAGAAGTGACCCTCGACGGCCAGGAATACCTGATCATGCGCGAGGCAGACATTTTCGCAAAAGTTTAATTAATCCATCAAACAGAAAACAATCCTGAACATAGGAGAGGATACCCATGAGTGCAAAAATCATTACGTTTAATGCAGACGCCCGCGCGGCATTGAAGCGCGGTGTCGATAAGCTTGCCGACGCAGTAAAAGCGACGCTTGGTCCGAAAGGACGCAATGTTGTTATCGACAAGAAATTCGGCGCCCCCACGATTACCAAGGACGGCGTCACAGTCGCGAAGGAGATTGAGCTCGAAGATCCGATCGAGAATATGGGCGCGCAGATGGTGCGTGAAGTCGCCAGCAAAACGTCAGATGTTGCCGGCGATGGCACGACCACCGCAACGGTGCTTGCCCAGGCGATTGTCCGCGAAGGCATGAAGAATGTTACAGCCGGTGCGAACCCGATGGACCTGAAACGGGGAATCGATCAGGCGGTCGTAAAGATCGTCGAAGAGTTGAAGAAGATCAGCAGGACCGTCGGCGATGATAAGAAGAAGATCGCCCAGGTCGGATCTATTTCGGCCAACAACGATGCCACGATCGGCGATCTCATCGCCAACGCCATGGAAAAGGTCGGCAAGGACGGAGTCATCACGGTGGAAGAGGCGAAAGGAACGGAGACGACGGTTGACTGGGTGGAAGGCATGCAGTTCGATCGCGGCTACCTGTCACCGTATTTCGTCACCGATGCCGATACCATGGAAGCATCGCTGGAAGATCCGTACATCCTGATCCATGACAAGAAGATCAGCGTCATGAAGGATTTGCTCCCGATCCTCGAGAAAATTGCCCAATCCGGCCGTTCGATCCTCGTTGTCGCAGAAGACCTCGAAGGCGAAGCACTCGCCACGCTGGTGGTGAACAAGCTCCGCGGTACGCTGCGTGTTGCAGCGGTGAAAGCTCCCGGTTTCGGAGACCGCCGCAAGGCAATGCTTGAAGATATTGCAGTACTCACCGGCGGAACGGTGATCTCGGATGAGAAAGGCTTCAAGCTCGACAATACTCAGATATCCTACCTCGGTACGGCAAAGCACGTCACCATCGATAAGGACAATACCACTATCGTTGAAGGCGCCGGCAAGAAGGAAGAGATCAAGAAACGCATTAACGAGATCAAGGCCCAGATCGATAAGACGACTTCCGACTATGACAAAGAGAAGCTGCAGGAACGCCTGGCGAAACTCTCCGGCGGTGTTGCAGTGCTGAAAGTCGGAGCGGCCACAGAGGTCGAAATGAAAGAAAAGAAAGCCCGTGTCGAAGACGCGCTTCATGCGACTCGCGCGGCAGTCGAGGAAGGTATCGTCCCCGGCGGCGGCGTGGCATATCTCCGCGTGGCGGAGAAGCTCAACGAGCTGAAGCCGGAGAACCAGGATCAGAAGATCGGTATCGAGATCATCCGCAAGGCGCTCGAGGAACCGATTCGCATGATCGTTGCAAATGCCGGCCTCGAGGGATCGGTCGTACTCAACAAAGTCAGAGAAGGCAAAGATGATTATGGCTTCAATGCACAGAGTGAGAAGTATGAGAACCTGATCCAGTCGGGTGTCATCGATCCGACGAAGGTTACCCGTATTGCACTCGAAAATGCAGCAAGCGTTGCAGGGTTGCTCCTGACGACGGAAGCGACGATCGTTGAGAAACCTGAGAAAGAGAAAGGAATGCCGCAAATGCCGCACGGCGGCGGCGGTATGGGTGATATGTACTAAGAGTATGTTAGTACGTTAGTATATTAGTACGTTAGTAGGTTGGAAGAAGAGCCCCCGGCGAAGAACCGGGGGTTTTTTTGTTTGAACTTGACAAGACGCAATTTTTTCACTATCTTTTAAGCAATCAGCATCCCGTTGTAACTTCAGGACGACCTCCTCCCCAAGCACGGAAAAATTCGAAGATCCTTTTCCCCGCCGTCCTATCCTAACTCACACAAGTAGTCCAAAAAACTACTATCGTTATTCAATATCTTTTTTCAGGAGGTTGTATGGACGCATTATTCTCCAAATCACTCAAAGCGGGTGATCGCACGTACTTCATTGACGTGAAGGAGGCGAAGAACAAATCGAAGTATCTCTCCATCGTCGAAAGCAAGCCGTCGAAGGATGGTGAGAAAAAATTCAGCCGCTCGAGCATCATGGTGTTCGAGAACCAGGCCGAAAATTTCAGAGATGCTCTGGATGAAGCCCTGGGGCTGATGAAAAAGTGACGGCGCAGGCGGGGGCCGCCACAGACCGGTTCCCGCAAATGGCAACATCTCCCCGTCGCGTGGGGAGGCGGGAGAGTTGCCACGTTGATGAGATGGAAGGGATCGTGGGGCAGTGATGTTTTTCCGACAACAACTGATGCTGCTCCACCCGAAAGTCATCAGGGACGCGGGACTGGTTTCCCGGCTTAACTACACTTGAGGAACGGGAAGGTGTAACGTCACGATAGTGCCCTCCCCGGCCTTTGATTGAATATCCAGCCTTCCACCCATAATTGTTGCGCGTTCCGCCATCGTCGTGATCCCAAGACCTCCGAGACGCTGCGAAGGATTCACACCAGCTGAAGCGCTATCGAATCCCCGGCCGTTGTCGGAAATGAGTACCTTAAGTTTCGCGTTCTCTTCACCGTTCCGCGCCATCGCTATCGTTACCTCACTTGCATGAGCGTGACGTTCAATGTTCCGCAACGATTCCTGAATGATGCGAAAGACGGCGACCTCTTCATCGTGATTCAGCTCGCGCGGGAGGTGCCCGACGCGGTATTCGACGGGGATTCTTGTCCTGTCGGTAAACTCATCACAGAGACTTCTTACCGCGGCTTGAAACCCAAGATCATCCAGCGCTTTCGGATGTAGATTATGAGACAGACGTTTCACCTCTTCCATCGTTCGCTCCAGATCGACGAGGAGGTGTTCCAGGGATTCGGTCAAGACGGGTTCCGGCGTTGAGTTTTTTGTCTTCGCCGAATGGAGCCGGTACTTGATGGAAGCAAGCATCTGGTTTACGCCGTCGTGCAGCTCCCGCGCTACCCGGGCGCGTTCCTGTTCCTGAGCTTCAATGATGCGTTTCGGGATCTGGCGCAGCAGTTCCTCCGCCCGTTTGCTCTCCTTGAGTTTTTCATTCTGGCTGGCGATGAATCGTCGCTGGTTGACCACCACGAGGGCAATAATGAACCCGATGAAGCTCAGGATGATGGTTGTGCCGACAATGACAATCCAGATAAGTTCACTTGCTGACATTGGTAGAGGAAACCCCCTATGTAGAACGTGTGTGCAATGAGGTTTAATGTGGGCTGGATCGGGATGAGTACCGATCTCAATGTTGTGGCCGACACCTGAAACATCGAACTGCTGAAGAGATTCACCATAATCATGCCGCCAAAATAGATCAGCACTCCGCTGGCAATCCAGAATTGCGGTGTCTCGATCATTGGCCGGTCCTTCGCGTTATTGAGCGCAAAAATCGTGATGCACGAACCGAGCATGAGAATAAGATTTTCCGTCGGTTTTGCAAATTTTGTGAATTCAAAAAGCCGCTGCAATACAATCACCTCGAAGAACCATACCAGGATGAACAGTCCTATCGATGCCCTCATGATCTTTCGTACAAGGATATTCTTTTGCCACAGTGAGAACATTCCAATGAGGAGGATAACGTACAGCGGCTGCGACGAGTTCATCAACCAAAGATTGTTCCGCTTCTGTAAAGCCAGGACGGTCATGATGACAGTGAGCAAGAGCGAGATCACAAGATACCAGAAGAACAGCTTCGTGGGCGCAGTCAGTCTCCGAAAATGCCGGATACCGAAAGCGAGCGGTATCAATGGGCTGTACGCAAGTATGTAGTAATAATAATAGGCAAACGATTTCGACATCGCCCTTTATTCATCGAGAAAATTAGTCGTTCCACAAACCGGCGGACAGAGGGGGCCCTCATTGATTACGGTACCTCCGCTCATCACGTTGCCGTCGCGATCTTCACCCACAAGCGCAATCACCAACTGGTTGCTGGCATTCAATGCGTAGTAGTACCTCAGGCCAATGCAATTCGCCTGATTCAGTATGGAGAGAATCTTATTTCTTCCATAGAAGCCGCCCTTTGTGGCCCCGGAAGAATTGAACAGGTCGGTGCTGCCCTGGTATTTTAGGATCATCGATTTTGCCTGTTCGCGGGTGATTATTTTCCCATCGTCGGGACTAGAGGTCGTATCCATGCTAAGGCACCCTTCTGTGTGATGTGAGTGAAATTTGTTGAATAATCAGGTTAAAGTCAAAAAAAGAAGCCCCGACGATTGGCATCACCGGGGCTTTTTTCTGTTCGAGAGTGACCTTCTCTATCACTCCTCGCCTCTCTTATCCACCGATCCACATCGGTATCCACCAGACCTGCGTGACAATGATAGAATTTACTCAGAGTATGAAGGAATGTCAATACGTACTTTTGACACATTATCATGTGAAAAGTACGTAGAAGAAGGGGGGTAACCGCAGGTTATGATTTGTCCGTTAAAATGAGCTTTTTGGCTATGGCGTATCGAGTCAAATCGGCGACGGAATGCATGTTCAGCTTTTGCATAAGAGTCTCCCGGTGTTTTCCCACGGTTCGCGCGCTGATGCACATCTTGTCCGCGATCTCTTTGCTCGTTAGCCCCCGGGCGATGAGTATCAGCACTTCCACTTCCTTTTCGGTGAGGTCTTGCGGCGCGTCATCCACGTTTTTTCGTCGCTGATCTTTCAGCAGGGCGTAAGAGACTGCCGGACTGAAGTACGCCTGGCCGCCATATACTGATTCGATGGCCCGGATTAATTCGTCCGGCGGGCTCTTCTTAAGAACATAACCGCGGGCACCGGATTTTACGAATTGCCGGATATACTCTTCGTCGTCATGCATCGTGAGGATGATGACCTTCACCTCCGGCAATTGTTTCTGAAGGATCGCCGTAGCTTCAAGTCCATTGATCGCGCCCGGAATGCGGATGTCCATCAGCACGATATCCGGATTCAAGGTCCTTATTCTCGAAATCACTTCCTCCCCATCGGATGCAAACCCTACAACCTGAATCCGGTTGTGAGTCGACAAGACTTCTTTAATTCCAATTTGCATCATAGGGTGATCGTCGACGATGAAAACCCTGATGGCTGAATTTGAATTAATCTCCATGGGAGAACGTCCTGATTGAAGGTAAGTTTCATCAAAAATACAGAATCCCTCTCTCTTTGTCAAATTGTATATCGCTCATCATTTGAAATTCTTTATCCTTTTGAGTATAGTTCAACTTAGCCAATTCAACCGGAGTTGAGGAAATAATTATGGAACAAGAGTATGTTGTTGCAGCCCGGCTGTCGGGAGACGCCGGAGAGACATTTTCAGTCGCCTCATCCCTCATCGGAGGAATGGCCGGGAGCGTTCTAAGATCGTTCCATGAGGCCGGGCCTGCCGTCGTGATGCTCGATATCGAACAAGCGCGAGAGCTCCGGAAGAAACATCGTGAGAAGGTCATCGTCGTTCCGCGCATTCGCTACGAAGTGGCGCGGCGTACGCCTTTCCCGGCC
>DASYTP010000296.1:0-3484 GCA_036002145.1 Bacteroidota bacterium
TGATCCCCTGACCAAACGTTAACCAGAACGTATTTTTGGCAACACTCTGCCCATGATCCCTATTCCTGAGAATCATCCCTATCAGTTCATGCAAGTGGAAGATGCCGACTCGCTGCATACCCGCCAAAGTACCGTTCAAAACTGACCTCATTGTTCTGTGATGATGTCGAAGTCGCCGATCAGACAACCATTCTCGATCGCCTCCGCTGCCCGTACGTGTATGTCACAGTTTGCGCATTTCACTGTGCGTCGGGGGCAACGATTCTGGGGAGCGGCAAAGGTATGAGGTACCGTCCTTTGAAGCCTTTCTGTGTCAACTTTGGCATAAGTTCGGTCGCGATGTGCCACGACAACAGCAAGGCGTATTCCGGCTGTTCGCTGAATAGCCGGGACTCCTCCACAACGGGTATCAAAGTCCCGGGCATGTACTTGCCAATTTTCTGGGATCCTTTCACCTCAAGGACGCAGTCTAGTATCCCATCGTCCAACCCGACGTAGTTTATAAGTGTGCTGGCCCGGGAAGGCGCTCCTACCCCATAAACTCGACCGTTGCTTGATTTGATGTCGCGAAGGAGCGTGTGAAGTTGTAGTTTCGACAGCAGGACTTTCTGCCTGAAGGCCTCCCATGCCGCCGATCCCATTCCCCTCTCGGCTTCATCATTCAGAATCGCCTCAACGGTACCTCTCACTTCATGTGTCCCCGCCTTGGCGGCATATGCTCGAATCGACCCCCCGTGTGTAGCAATCCGCTTCGCGTGGAATACCGTAAGCCCATGTAGCTCCAATAAATGCTTAAGGCTCCTAAGAGAGTAGTACCTGAGGTGTTCGTGGTAGATTGTGTCGTATTGCAATGTCTCGATCAGACTGAACAGGTAATGCGACTCGGAGATGAAAACGCCTTGACTGCCGAGAAGTCCCACGATGCTGTCAAGTACTTCATGAATGTCTTCTATGTGTGCAAATACATTAGTAGCAGTCACAATCGTCGCGGTACCTTGTTCCTTTACAATACGATCGGCTACATCGCGACCAAAGAAGGCTATGATCGTCGGTATTCCACGATCATTGGCAACGTTACCTACCAGTGCGGGCTCAATGCCCTGGACCCGGTGGCCACCTGTTTTGAAATTACTCAACAGAGTACCGTCGTTAGCCCCGATATCCACAACCAGATCATTCGGTCCCAGTGGAACCAGAGTGCGACACTCATCGTACAGCTCGGCGAAATTCTCTCGAAGGATTCTCGTTGTTCCACTTGTATACGGGTAATCTGGTGGAAACAGAACCTTCGGGTCGACGACTAAACCAAGTTGAACCAATTCGCAATCACTACAATGAAGTAGCTGCGCAGGATACGTCGGCTGCTCCGAGGGTCGTTCACCGACCGGAAGCATTCGATTCACAGGGGGCAAGTAACCCAGGAAGATGATCGGCTGCAAATTAGAGCTGTCGCAGACCTGACACCGCTCCACGACGACACTCCCGCCGGTCCCTGCGGCCAGCTTTGATGTGTTAGCATTTACTTTCATATTCTTACCTGAGGCTTTAGATAACGGGTTGAGACGCCGCCTCGCGTGCGTGTGCGTCATACCAGCTCGCCACAATCGGCAGAGCACGACTGAAGTTATACTTTGGGCGATATCCGAGTGCCGCCAGCTTTCGGATGTCACAGCATCGTCTTTTCGTCTCTCCTTCGGGCGCCTGCCCGGGCACGACCTCAATACGTCGGCCAAAGTACTGTCCTATCTGTTTTGCTACTTCGTCGATTCGAATTTCCTGGTCTGTTCCAATGTGATAGATCTCCAGATGCCTGCCCTTCTCAATCACCAACATCAACCCATCAATGAAATCCTCGATGAATACAAATGATCTAGTCTCTTCTCCAGTCCCTTGGATCGGAAATTTGACAACTCCGGTGCTGTGTTGGACGAGCTGCTTCATCCGCACTACGAATTCCGGAATAACGTGCTCCCATCCCATATCCGGGCCGTAAACGTTGTGCGGCCGAAATATTAAAGCCCGGTTGAAGTCCTTCCGACCATAAGTTAATGTCATGACCTCACTAATAATTTTCGCTGCGGCATACGAATAGCGTGGATTTAAAGGGTCTGGGATTGACAATGGCACATCTTCGCTCGTTGGAATGAACGGGGGCCTTTGATAAACTTCGGAACTGGAAGCGAAAATCAACTCCCCTACGGCGTGCTTGCGACACGCATCTACAACGTTTATGATTCCTTTCACTCCCACATCGAGCACCAGATCAGGTTTGGTATAGAAGAACTTTGTGCCATTAATAGACGCAAGATGGCACACACAATCCATTCCATTAACCGCCTGTTCGACGACTTCCGAGTTTCTGACATCTCCTTCAATAAACTCTATGTTATCCATAACGTCTTCCAGCCGTTGAGCCGATCCCCTGGACTGATCGTCCAGGACGCGCACGCGGTGTCCAACTGACACAAGGCGGCGCACAAGTGCCGAACCAATGAAGCCGGCACCGCCAGTGACCAAAAAAGAGCGGATACTCATGCAAGGTGAGCCAAGCCTACATCAGCGAGGTCGACCCAGGTCCCGGAATCATGCGAGCGCCGTGCGGCCTCAAGCAGCAACTGAACTCGTGCGCCTTCGCGAAAGCTCGGCGAACTCGGAACCCCGGTTTCTATCCAATCAACGAATCGGCCCACAATGCGAGCGACCGATCCAGTCCGACCGTCGCCGTTAGTCGAATTCCGAGCGCTCACCGCAGTTTGCACCTCTTCCAACCGATCGGATATCCGGCGGCCGTGTAAAAGACGGAAACCTCGTGCGTAATCGGATGTCCTGTTCTCCAATATCAGCGTTCCATCCGCGCCGTAAAACTCGATACGATGACCACCACCAAAGAGCGCATCAGTACTCACGTTGAGGGACACTGGCAGGCCTGACTCCATTTCAAACCAGACAACAGCCAGAGTGTCCACCGCTCGTTTATCGTCCGGCGCGCTAAACAGACGCGTCGAAATGCGCTTCGCAGGGCCAACAAACCACTCCAGATAGTAAAAACAATGCGACACGAAGGAAAAGAGCGCTCCTCCTCCTTCGTTCGCATTTGTCTTCCAGGAGGATAATCGATTCTTGTTTGCGTACGTCTGAACATTCCAAGAAATCGAGATGTGGTTCAGAGCACCGAGTTCTCCGTCGTCCAACATTTGTTTGGCGCACTTCCAAGGCTCGATCTCCGGGAATTCGAAATCAACCATATTTGCAAAGCCTTCCCGGTCTGCTGTTGCCGCCATTCTCTGAGCGGCTTCAAATGAAAGTGCGAGGGGTTTTTCGCAAAACACATGCTTCCGGTGAGTCAGCGCGGCAATTGCTATTTCTGGCTGCACTGACGGTGGCGTCGCGATTGTAACCGCGTCGATATTTGGATCGTCAATGACCGCCGTCCAATCATCGAATGCAACACTGATACCCAAGTCCTTGGCCGCCGCAGTCGCAC
>DASYTP010000297.1:0-8725 GCA_036002145.1 Bacteroidota bacterium
TTCATCGATGATTGTCAGCGAGACCATTGCATCTTCCGAGAGTTCAAATTCTACCCCTACAGGCTTGAACGGATTCGGGAACATGAGCTTGGATTTGAGTTCCATCGGCGATTGTAATGTGTGGAGATAATAAATGTATAATCTGCGGGAGGTACAATAGGGTATGTACCCTAAAGTCGGAGGGGAAAGTACCCTGGGGGGTTGAGTTATGTCCGCCAGAGGCGTCGTGCCGTAGGCAGATCCGCCTCCGGCGGAGATGCGCCTCCGGCGCACATTAAGGGATTGATGGAATAATGGAATAATGAAATTGGAGAAATGAATGGAAGAAGGGGAGAGGGTAGTAGGTAGTAGGTGGCAGTAGGTAGTAGGTAGTAGGCAGTACTCAGTAGTCAGGATGAAGTATTAGGTAAGTTGGAACGTACGGGGGACGGATAACGGATAACAAATAACTAATAACGATCGACTGAAGATTGCAGCGAGGCATTACTCCACCGAAGTTAGTCCTTCACGGATCGCATACTTCGTCAGCTCAGCGACAGTGTGGAGATTCAGCTTATCCATGATCCGCTGGCGGTGATTATCGACTGTTTTGATGCTGAGACAGAGGTAATCGGCGATCTCTTTGTTCGTCTTGCCTTCAGCGAGCAACTGTAGCACTTCCCGCTCTTTCGGAGTGAGGGAAGCCACGTCGTTGTGTGTCGTTCCAGCGAGCCGGTCGAGGCATTCCTTGAGGGCGTCGGCGCCGATCGCAGGGCTCAGGTAGCGTTGATTATTCATGACTGCCTGAACTGCCTCGGCAACCTCCTCAAAGGGAGCATCCTTCAACAAGTAACCCACAGCCCCCGCCTGAAACATTTCAATCGCATACCGTTTATCATGATGCATGGTGAGCGCGATGATCTTCACACCACGGACGTCTCTGATGATGGCCCGCGCCGCCTCGATGCCGTTCATTCCGGGCATATTCAAATCCATCATCACGAGATCGGGAGAGTGTTCCCTCGCGAGACGTACGGCATTCTTTCCATCCTCCGCTTCTGCCACGACTTCATACCCGAGCTTTGTTTCGAACAACGAGCGCAGTCCGTCGCGCAGGATCGCGTGATCATCCACGATAAGTACTCGTTTTTTCATTGACCCGTTCTTTCGTCATGAGACTGTTGTACCGCCGGACCAGCCAGGGTGAGGCGCGTGCCCTTGCCGGCCGCAGATTCAATCTCAAATCTCCCCCCCAGATGATTCATACGTTCACGAAGATTCGTTAACCCGAACCCACCGCCATTGTATTGTTCTCCGGCGCCACGGTTCCGCGCGTCGAAACCGATGCCGTCATCTTCGATCGCGAGCACAACTTCGCCGTCAACGCATCGAACATCGACCCAAACATTCTTCGCGCCCGCGTGTTTGACGATGTTCATGAGCGCCTCCCGGGCGCCGGTATACATCGTGTTGCGCATTTCGTTCGCAAGAAGCTTTGTCTTCCCGTCGTCCGCGAATTCGACGTTGAGCGCGTGAGCCTCCTTCATTTGTTCCACCAGCCAATCAACGGCGGGAGCGAGGCCGAGGTCGTACAGGATCGGAGGACACAGGTCAAACGTCAACGAGCGTGAATTCTCGATCGACTGCTGCAGGAGTTTCGACACCTCGGAAACCGCCTTCTCGAAGCTCACGGAGATATCCTTGCTCTGGCGCAGTGACTCAAGCTTCATCTTCGAGATGAGGAGTGATTGGCTGATGGAATCGTGCAGGAAATTCGCCATGCGGCGGCGCTCCTGTTCTTCGGTTCGCGAGAGCTCGGTTGCCAGCCGGCGTAATTGTTGCTCATCGTGCTTGCGCTGGGTGATGTCGCGGGCGATGCCGTAGATATGCGTGACACGGTTTTCAACCTTGTCAAAAATAGGAATGGCGTAATTCCGCATCCAGAGCACGGTACCCTGTTTTGTAACAATCCGTCCTTCGACTTCCCGCGGCACCCCGGTCAACAACTGCTTCATCGTATCGACGGCATCGGGAATATCTTCGTGGTATACAACCTTTTCAAAGAATCCCGGAGCCTTCGCCTCAGCGATGGCATACCCCGTAACACGGGTGAACGAATCAGTCAGCCAGACGATCGACATGTTTCCCTCCACGTCAAACGAACCTAAGTAGGCGTAATCCGACATCAGCTCGGTGATCATGCGATATCGTTCTTCACTTTCGCGGATGGAGCGATCATACTTGCGCTTGCGCAAGACGTGCATCCCGCTAAGACCAACGATTCCGAGGAGTGCCGCGATACCCGGCATGAGCACGCCCGGACGAAAATACAACGGTGGAAGGACCATGAACGACGATTGAACGCCCAGCGAATCGTACTGTCCGAAGAGCCCTTTCGCCTGAACGGTAAACGTATGTTCGCCGTGACTGAGACCCGAGAAACTTGCGGCGCGTGCGGTGCTCCACGTTGACCAGGAGCTCTCGCCCAGTCTGAAGCGCGTCAGAAGCTCTGACGGAGGAATTTCAGACCAATACGCGAGTGATTTCCATTCAAGGATCGTTTCCGAACCGACGGTCCGCGCCGGATCGATCGTTATCTGCGGCAAGGGAGAGCGATCCTGGTTGCGATCCAAAATCGCAACACCGCCGCCATTTGTTCCAACGAGAATTCGCTCAGCTTCAGGATAGATAGGCCACGCACGCGGGGGAATCAGCCCGGTCCGCTCGCCATAGGTAACAAATCTTGCGTCCGAATAACTTGCGATCCCATACTGTGTGGAAATCCAGAGTTTGCCCTCGCCGTCAATGCGTATGTCACGTACGCCGTCGTACACAAGTCCATCATCTTTCGTAAGATATGTAATCTTTCCGTTCACATCTATTTTCCCCAGACCGCCTTCCGTGCTATGCCCGAACCACACTGCCGAATCGGGACCTACGGCAATACAAAATACCGTGTGGGTGTTCGGATTGATGCCATTGTGTGTAGTCCAGTGTTGCCAGGAACCGCCTCCCACGGAAGCAGAACCAGGTTTCCATCTGCTAATTCCACCTTTCATAGCAAACCAGAAACTCCCGTCGGGTCCTTCCGCAACATCATACACGCGCCCGTGCAGGAGCCCCTTGCGCACATCCCAGCGTTCAAACTTGCCATCGATGTAGCGAAACGCGCCTGGCTGGAGTTCGCCCGGCAAACTGAATGCATCCCCGATTCCAAGAAACCACAGATTGCCCTGACGATCTTTTTCAATCTTATGAATCAGCGTTCCATAACTCAGTTGCAGGATCGGGAAGTATTCCCATTCTTTTCCATCCCATCGGTACGCACCATCAAAATTCGCTCCGCTGGAAATCCAGATTTTGCCGTCTTTATCCTCCCCGAGCCCCGTTATCGAATGAAGCTGTTGATTGCGAATGCGATGAACGGACTTCCGGCTGCCATCGGGCATAATGATCGCAATTCCGTCCCGCGTTCCGAGCCAGAGGGAGCCATCTCTTGCACGGAGTATCTCATGAACGTAATTCTGATCGGCGTTAGTCGTATCGACGAGATAATTCCATCGTCGAAGAGAACTGCGGCACAGATGCAATTCGTCTTTCCTGGCCACCCATACATCCCCATTATCACGAAATTTAATACGCGAAATATTTTTGACTTGAGACTCGATAGATCGAAGCCGCTGCCAGACAGTATCGTTCCATAAACGCACTTCGCCATTGTCATGAATAGTGATAAGTTCATTGGACGGACTGATATCGAACGATATGACCTCTGCAAACGGAGGGGAAGAAACCAGCCGTTTGGGCTTTGACGTCTTGTCCCATGTCCAAATGCCTTGATCCTCGATTGGGAGAGAAATGTAGGTGCATCCGAATCCGTTCCTGTTTTCACAAATAATCGGATCAGCCGCGAGTACAAAACTCCTGGAGGAGGAAGGCAGGAATAACTTCCAGGAATTACGTTCGAAACGATATATGCCATCGGTAACATTAGCGTAGATCCGGCCACTCTTCGTTTTCATCAACCCAACGATATTTTTGTTCTCCAGGTTTTTTGCCCGTGTAAACGGCTCAACAGCCCCATGCGTATAAAGAAAGAGCGGGCCCTGTTCGCCTGCGAGTAAGAGGCTGTCGGCATTCATCACAACAAAGTGAGAGACGCTGAAATCAAGCGTAAGGAGCCGTGTAATCTTCTTCTTGTCGATGCGATAACATACCCGCCCGTCCTGAATTGCAACCAATCCGTCTGAATCAAAACCCGGTCGAGCTCCCGTGTAGGAGAGAACCTGATCTCCTGCATCTTCAACATTCCTCCAACTGAATCCATCAAACCACTGGAAATTTGACCAGATGGTTCCATCCGGAGTTTCATTGATCCCGAGCGATTGATTCGAAGGCAGACCGGATTCTGAAGTGAAATGAACCCATCTCCAGGATTCACCATACGTAGTTGTCTGTCCCTGTGCGGAAGCATTGCAGACGATCGCAATGATGCAAAGACAGGGAATCTTCTGTAACATTATCAACGAGCCAGAAATGAAAAAGTAGTTGCTTCGAAATTCATTTTCACTTTTCGATGAAACAAAAAACCCGGGTCCTTGCAAGAACCCGGGGGATTTAAACGAAACCCTGACTTCAGATCAACGCAACAGCATCATCTTCTTCGTTTCCTGGTAAAACTGCGGCTCCTCACCCAGGCTTTTGGCGGTAATCTTGTAGACGTAGATGCCTGACGCCAGCGGGCCCGCATTGAAATCCACGATCTGCTCGCCTCCGTCCAGCTCCTCTTCATTGATCAGTGTGGCAACTTCCTGACCGATCATGTTATACACTTTCAGCGTCGCAATGACCGGATCGTCCCCGAGATTGAACTCGATCGTCGTGGTGGGATTGAACGGATTGGGATAATTCTGCCGCAGCTCGAATCCCTCCGGTTCTTCGTCGATGATGGATGCGTTCACCTGCGCCATGCCGCTTGGGGATGCCGTCGGGTTGGGCAGCAGCCACGGCACTTCGCCGAGCGAGTGTGTCCCCGCCAGAAGGAACGGTTCGAACGACAGCGCGTTGTAGTCGCCGTCGAACGCCTGGTTGATTTTCGCGATAGTGGCGTGGAGCTCGTTATACTCGTCCGGAGTGAAGAGGCTGCAGAAC
Source organism: Bacteroidota bacterium (assembly GCA_036002145.1). Lineage (GTDB taxonomy): Bacteria > Bacteroidota > Ignavibacteria > UBA10030 > SZUA-254 > DASYTP01. The sequence goes on from DASYTP010000297.1 coordinate 5,131, forward strand.
GTAAGTGCTGAATCGGCCTTCGCGAGGATTTGACGGATGGTCAAACCGTTGTACGGATCGTCCGGATTACCGGCATCATTGTAGATGAGATCGCCCAGCCGCGTCGAGCTCTCGTCGAGAGGTTCTGTGACTCTCGCATCGTTGGCAATAACGGCAAGCCTCAGCGCATGGACCTCCCCCAGCAGGCGGTTGTCGTGTTTCTTGACGTGTGGATTCTTGAGCTCCCCATGGAACGCTTTCGTCAACCCCGAGCTCTTCATGATGTAATCGAAACATCGTGCCCGACCCGTGTCGGGGAAATACTTCCGGTCAGGGGTTTTGAAGCGAACCCAGCCATAGGACTTCGCGCTGTCGGGACGCGGGATGCCCAAAATAATACCCGCAGGGCGCGTAATAATTTTCCTGTAAATGTATTCCCGTACATTGCCGCCGTTCGGTTGGGTGAAAAGCTGGATGTCACTCGAAGCTTCGAGCTTTGTGTGTGTCGGTATGATATGCGGATTCGCTGCACTCGACCACCACCAAAAATTAACTTTCGTCCCCGGTTCTTTGGATTGGACGAGCAGGCATATCGTTGCCGATTTGCCGGTGTCGATAAATAAACCGCTTGCTTCAATGATGCGATAATTCGAGAGGACATTCAAGGTAGGAAATCCGCCGGAGTCAAGCACGGCGAGAATCTTGGCGCCGACGATCGCGTGAAATCCGTAGCGCGGAAACCGATCCTCATTGGTAAAGGTAAAACAGACATTGCTCCCCAGGCTTCTTCCCGGGCGCCCCTTCTTCTCCGAAAGTGCCTGTTGACTGAATGTACGATACTTCGATTGTGACTTCAGCACGGAGGTGCCCAGGAGGACAAGCGAAAGAACGATCAGCGAGCATACCGCTGCCCCCCGTATCTGTAGAAAACGTTTCATAATGATTCCCTGACTGATGTTAAACCGAGGCTTACTAATGAGGTAATACTAATCTACGACTTTTCCGCAAAAAGGTCAAGTACTATTTTATCAACACCATCCTCTTTATTGATTGAAATTGGCTCTGAATCGCGTCTATTCCGCGCGACGTAAGCCGGTAGAAATAGACCCCCGAAGGAAGCACGGAACCGTCAAAATCAACCGATTGTTCGCCCTCGTCCATCTCTTCGCTCTCCAGCACGGTTGCCACGTCTTCACCGAGGAGGTTATAGATCTTCAGGGTCACCAAACTTGCCTCCGGTAGACTGAATTCAATCGTCGTCGATGGGTTGAATGGGTTCGGATAATTCTGCTGCAGCTCGAACCGGTCCGGTAGAAGGTCAAGTGGTGAAAAGCGTTGCGCGTGGGGAATTGCCGGAGCGGCGCCCGGATGCAGAAATGACGGGAGCGGATTAGTACCGGCGAGCGTCATAGGATGGAATGTAAGTGCGACATACGGTCCGTCGAACGCACGGTTGATCCTGCTGATGCACGAGTCCTGGTCAAAATAAAATGAGCCGGTAAAATGCGAGCAATACGTCAGGCCCGAATCCGTCAATGCGGCAATATCCCTGAGCGTCTTGCCGTTACACGGGTTGCCGGGGCCGGAGCCGTCGTCGTACGTCAGGTCACCGAGTCGTGTGGATACATCGAGCGGCTCTGTCACGCCGGAATCGTTTGCGATGATGGCAAGCTTCAGCGAATGCAGCTCTCCCAGAAGATGGTTGTTGTGTTTCTTAACATGCGGATTCTTCAACCGGTGATTGAACAGATGCCGGGGTCTGTCTCCCTCACCGATATAGTCGAAGCACCGGGAGCTGTCGCCATGCGGAAAGTATTTTCGGTCCGATTTGTTATACTGGATCCATCCCACTTGAGGAGTATCGGTCGGGAGACCGACGGTCACCCCTTCGGGTCTTTCGATGATTCTCTTATAGAGGTAGTCGAGAACCGTACCGCCGTTTGGCTGGCCGAAGACCGGGATCACCGTATCGGCGTGAAGATTCTTGTACTTCATCCCTATCCGGACCGAATTGGTATCCCACCACCATTTTTCCGCCTTAATGTCCCGATCTTTCTTGTGGAATTTAAACGTCATCTCGACAGAACTGCCTCCCGCAACGGTGCGTCCGCTCGCATCAAACGAGTTCTTCTCACCCGGAGGGAAAGCCGTAAACCCGCCAGAGTCTATGACCTCCAGAATTCCGGAATTAAACTTCGCGTGAAGACTATTGACTTCGTAGGCAGAATCATTAGGGAATGTGAAGGTACCGATCGACGCGATTCTCTTGCCGAAATGCTTTGCCTTCTTCAATGCAAGATCGCTCTGGCTGAACGTACGATACCTGGGCTGTGCCCAGAGTATGCAGGAAAAAAGAAGAAGCGATAATGCAATGAAAGAAAACCGAAGGACCTTTCCCCCTCTGAAAGTATTCACATTGTTCATGGCAGTACTCCTTGATCGAGAATGACTTATTGCGCGGGGTTTGAAGGAATTACTCCCCAAGATACACTTGGGACAGGCGAAAGTCAAGTTAATAAAACTACATTTTGCCGACCGGCCTTCGACTGAGGAAAACGCGGGATTTTTGGGAAAAAGGGCGGCTTTATGCCGGGTCAGGTCAAAAGGAAAAAGGGGATAAACGCCAAAATCCCAGGCAGGTTCAAAGGCTGCACCACTGTTCGTGCATTTTGAGCCCCTTCTGCCATCACGCTCCCCCACCCTATTGACTATTGACTATTGACTTTTGACTTTTAACTTTTAACTTTTTACTCGTACCTCAACGACTCAATCGGATCGAGGTTCGATGCCTTCCACGCGGGATAGACGCCGAACACTATGCCGATGATGGAGCAGACGATAAATCCGATTGCGACCCATTCGAAGGGAATGACCGGTGGAACGCTGAGGAAGAAGGCGGCAAGATTGCCGGCAACGATTCCCAGCACGATGCCGATGACTCCCCCGAATTCACTCAAGACAATGGCTTCGAGAATGAATTGCGCGAGAATGTTGGATTTGCGCGCCCCGAGCGCTTTACGAATGCCGATTTCCCTGGTTCGCTCGGTGACAGACACCATCATAATGTTCATGATGCCAACCCCCGCGGCGAGCAGGGCTATGGCGCTGATGAGCATAATCCCGAGACGCACATACTTGGTGAAATCATTGAATTGCTGGATGAGCGAATCGTTCGAAAAAATATAAAAATCATCATCCTCACCGGGTGAAACCTGGCGCGCGGTGCGAAGAATGCCTCTCACCTGTTCTATGCAATCTTCGTAGGTCTCACGCGCCGTAGATTGCACCATGATGTGGATCTCCCGGTCTCTTCCGTAGACTTCAAAGAACGTCGGCAAGGGAACGATGACAAAGTTGTCCTGGTTGCCGCCGAGCATCCCGCCCTGGCGCTCGATCACGCCGATCACATGGTACTCACGGCCGTCGATACGGATGTTCTCGCCCAGCGGATCCGAGTTTTTAAAGATTTTCTCAACGACACCCATTCCAAGGACTGCGACGCTCTTCGCTTCGTTCATTTCCTCGGTTGTGAACAGTCGACCGTCGCCGATCGTCCAGTTGTTCGTCGTAATTCCTTCGATGTCTTCTCCCGCTATCGAGACGTTTGGATTTGTTT